>JAEUTM010000311.1 GCA_016788025.1 Bacteroidia bacterium | reverse complement strand
GCTGCCCATGCAAATGCTGTGAGATCAGGGCCCGAGTCTTCATATACTAAGGGCCATATTATCAATTTCATAGCCACCCTGACCATAAATGCTCCTAACAAGATACTTAAGAGGGTGTAGGTTGCGAATTGATAAACATTTCGATTCTCTTTCCAGAAGGGAATTAATTTGTAAATAATAAAGTACACTACTGATGCTTTGATTAATATTAGAAGTAGTACTGAGGAACTTACTTGCAAAAAAAGCTCCCTGGTTGGATTCAATAAAAATGTGGGAGAAATATAAAGTTCATTGTAAAGACAAAGGCCGAAATAAACCGTCCAAAAGAGAATATGCCTGAGTATCCGCCTGTTCACTTTACAAATGTTGTAAATAAGTCCTCACAAACCTAAACCTGGCACAAACTACCGTTTATTAACTACAAACAACCTGAATTTTGTGAGTCTTTTGGGTTTTAAGTCTATTGTTGTTATGTGGATACCGCTAAATGGAGTTGGGATATTTTTTCTACGAAAGCCTTTTGTACTCTTTATTTTCGAATTATGAAAAGTGTCATATGGTTATTCCTGTTCTTCGTAAGTGCAAAAGCTCAGCAATTTACGAAAGTAACAGTTGGTCCTTTTGTAAATTCTCCCGCCGATTCCAGAACCATCAGTTGGATAGATATGAATAAAGATGGTTTTTTAGACTGTTATGTCACGAATGGTCCAAGTGGTGGACAGAATAATTTTCTTTACATAAACGACGGTGCAGGAGGATTTGCAGCCTTTTCAGGTGATACCATTGTGAAGGATGGAATGCCGTCAGACGGAGCAACATGGTGCGATTCTGATAACGATGGAGACAACGACTGTTACGTGGCCAACTGGTATAACACCAATAACCTTTTTTATACAAATAATGGTGACGGCACTTTTACTGCCCAGAATGGAACCATAATTCTTTCGGGAGGTTATTGTGAAGTGGCTGCCTGGGGAGATTACGATAATGATGGTTTGAATGATCTGTTTGTAACAAACAGCGCCGGAACAAATAAAAATCTTCTGTTCCATAACGACGGTTCAAATATGTTTACGAAGGTTACAACAGGTAGTATTGTGAACGATATTAACGATTCAAGAGCCTGTAATTGGTCCGATATTGATAACGATGGTGATCTCGATGTTTTCGTTTGCAATGAAAGCAATCAAAATGAAGTTATATATGAGAACCTTGGATCGGGTTCTTTTAATAAGATAAGCCTTGGAGCTTTGGTTAACAATGGTGGTAAAACTATGAGTAGTAGCTGGGGCGACTATGATAACGACGGAGATATGGATGTTTTTCTTGCCAACGACCAGTCGCCAAATGCTTTGTTCAGGAACGACGGAGGCTTCAGCTTTACTAAAATCATAACAGATACTGTTTCTAAAACACCCGGACATTCATTTGGGTCTTCCTGGAGTGACATTGACAACGACGGGGATATTGATCTTTATGTCACCAATTCGTTCTTTTCAACCTCGCTTTACGAAAACTATCTTTATATGAATAACGGAGACGGAACATTCCAGCGCACTAATTCAGGCACCATTGCATCTCATCTCGATTGGTCTTATGGTTGTGCGTTTGGAGATTACGATAATGACGGGTTCCAGGATCTTGCGGTTGCAACCTGCAGATTTAACGGGAGTGACAGAAATAACCTGCTATACCATAATGACGGCAATTCCAACAACCACCTCACAATCTCCCTCGTTGGTACTCAGACAAATCGCTCAGCCATTGGCACAAAGGTTAGAGTTAGGGCAGTCATTAATGGCGTTCCCACCTGGCAAATGCGTGAAGTTTCTTCACAAACAGGGCAGTGCGGACAAAATGATATGCGCGTTCACTTTGGGCTTGGAACTTCTACACAGGTTGATTCCCTTAAAATAGAATGGCTCTCTGGCAATTCCCAGCTTTTTACGAATATCCCGGCAAATCAATTCATAACAATAACTGAAGGGCAGGTGGTTGCGGGTATTCATGAAAATGAAGCGATAAGCACTTTAAAAGTCTATCCAAATCCATCTAAAAATAAAATAAACATAATCCACAGTCTTTCTTTTCAAAAAGGCGATAAAATAGTTATTGCCGATTCTCGAGGACATGAAATTTCAGTGTTATCCGTTGCAAAAAAAACAAAACAGATCGAACTTGAGCTAGATCATTATCAAGAAAACTCAGAGAGCATTTATTTCATATCACTGGTTCCGATTTCCGGAAATTCAAAAACTACCCTGAAAGTGTTGAAGCTCAAATAATCTCAGCACTTTCAAGGGCTACAAATGCATTTTTTTTGATTAGGGTCAGTATTTGCTTTGGACAACTGTTAAAAATCAGAATCATTCGCTTTTTTAACGGAAAGGGTTTAATTTAGTGTTGTCATCATGGTTAAGATCAGCACACATAATATAGAAATTTCTGTGGAAGCTAAATACTGGTCGCAACATTCTATGCCCAGAGAAAACCACTATTTTTTTGTTTATTTTATTACGATAGAAAATAAAAGTGATTTTTCGGTTCAACTTCTAAGGCGGCATTGGGATATTTTTGACAGTGTTGGCGACCGCCGTGCGGTTGATGGAGAAGGGGTTGTTGGTGAGACACCCGTTTTAGAACCTGGACAAAAGTTTAAGTACAACAGCGGCTGCAATTTGCAAAGCGACATGGGTTACATGAAAGGCCATTACACGTTTATGAAACTTATGGACTCTAAAGAGTTCAATGTCAATATTCCTGTTTTTGATCTTATAGTGCCGGCAAAACTAAATTAGAATTACCTTTTGTCCCTGCAGTAACTTTCATACAACCTTACTGCCATCTCGTCTCCAAGGCTATCTGCTTTCGCAAGATCTTCACAGGCACCGCGTTTATCCTTGCATGCCATTTTAATGGCAGCACGGTTTACATAGGCCGCCGCATAATC
>JAEUTM010000433.1 GCA_016788025.1 Bacteroidia bacterium | reverse complement strand
TTCTTCGCTGTTGTAAGTTGTTTTAACGGCAAAATCATTTTTGTGTTTAATCAAAAGCCAGGCATTATCTTGCTTGCCTTTAAGTTTCACAAGGGCAAATTCACCATTTAGTTTTTTGCCTTTTAGTTTAAACTTCAAATTCCCTGCTTTTAAACCGGCCTTTAGTTTTTTTTCGGCATCCGGCGAATCATCCAAATCCGTTACATAGCCATTGTCCCAGATTTCCACGATACCGGCCCCGTAGTTTCCTTCCGGGATAATTCCTTCGAAGGTTCTGTAATTGTAAGGATGATCTTCCACCATCATGGCCAGGCGCTTGTCCTGTGGATTCAAAGAAGGACCTTTCGGGACGGCCCAGCTTTTTAAAACGCCGTCCATTTCGAGACGGAAATCGTAATGAAGATGAGATGCTTTGTGTCTTTGAACCACAAAGATCAATCGTGACTTGGATTTTTTTTCACGGGTTGTTTTTCCTGTGGGTTCTGGAGTTCCTTTGAAGTTTCGTTTACGGGTATATAGACCAAGCCCCATTAAGATGCTTTTTTGCGTTTAGTAAGACTGGCTTTCAGTTGGTCCATAAGATCGGTAGACTTGCTGTGCACCACTTTAAGCGCAGGGGTTCTAATGGCTTTACCTTTTGCTTTGGCTTTGATCAGTTTCATCAGTTCAGCGCTATAGGTGTCTTTATACCGTGCAATGTTAAACTTGCCGCTGAGCTGATCAATCAGGGTGATAGCCATTTTTAATTCGTTGGATTTCACTGCCGATTTTGCCGGCAAATCAAGATCTTCCGGATCCCGGATCTCTTCACTGAAACGAATTCGGTTAAGCACAATAACCTTGCCTGCGGGTTTAAGAACGGCGATGGTTTCGCGGCTTCGCATCACAAACGTTGCCACGCCAACCTTGCCACTTTTTTCAAGCGCTTCGCGAAGCAGAGCATAGGCTCTGGCCCCGGATTTGTCTGGCTCTATATAATAAGGCGTTTCGTAATAAACACTTTCTATTTCCGATTCCTTTACAAATTCTGTGATCTCTATTGTTTTCGATTTTTTTACGCTTGCTGCTTCAAAATCTTTGTCGGTAAGCACTACGTACTGATCGTTCGGCATTCTGTAACCTTTTACAATGTTTGCCCAATCTACTTCTTTCCCGGTCTTTTCATTCACGCGCACAAAACGAATGTTCGAATGGTCTTTTTTGTCAAGCATATCCAGGTCGAGTGTACTCGATTCTGTTGCGCTGTAAAGTTTCACTGGTATGTTTACCAGTCCAAATCCGATAGCGCCTGTCCAAATTGATCTCATTTGTTACTTTTTATAGTTTCTTTTTCAAAGATCCTCAACAGTAATTTCTCATGAACATCAAGGCCATTGAGAACTGTTTCCCTTCCTTTCAGGGAAAGATATTTGTTTAACCTTTTTGATTCGTAAAGCGAAATAATCACTGGATGCACATAATATTTCCGGCAGACATTACGTGAGTTGCCAAGTTGTTTGGAAACCAGGTCAAGGGCCATGATAATATTTTGTTTCATGCTGTGTTGCGTGTCCTGGTTTCCAAGGTCTTTAAGAGCGAGAACGGCGCATAGTGAACCGTGCCAGGTTCTGAAATCTTTGGCGGAAAAATCCTTTCCGCTTATTTCTTTTATATATGCATTTACC
>JAEUTM010000424.1 GCA_016788025.1 Bacteroidia bacterium | reverse complement strand
TCCACCAGAGTTTAATCCACTCAGAGTAATACTTCTCCCGGCACAAGCCGTGGGTGTATTACTGCTCAGCACAAGGTTCATGGCTGGTGGCTGGGTAACGAGCGAAACCAGGCTAAACTGGCATCCTGTTAAAACGTCTTTTGCCTGTGTGGTCCAGATCCCTGCGCTTAAAGAATTGACGTTGTTTGTGGTGTAAGTGACAGAACCGTTAGTCCATAAATACGTTTGATTACCCGAACCGCCAGCAATGTTGGTAATATTGCCCGTTCCGGTGGCAGCGCCATTACAGGAAACCGAGCTAGTCATGTTTATGTTCCCCGTTAACGGAATCAGAGAAGTAAAAACTGTCTGGGCGGTGTAAGTGAAGTTGTTGCCGAAATCATAAACCGTAAGAGTGTAGGAACCTGGACTGAGGCCGGTGGCCACAGAATTCGTCTGTCCCGTGGGCATCCATGTGTAAGAGAACGGTCCTATGCCGCCTGTTGCCTGCACTGTTGCTGAACCCAGGTTCGCACAAGTAATCGAAGTGCTGGCTACTGAAATACATGGTTGATTAATATTGATAACCTGGCGGATAGTGTCGGTTCCCCCACCGCAACTGAAATAAAGAATCTCAGTTACCGTATATGTGCCAAGGCTAGTAAATGCATGTGAAGGATTTTGCAAGCCACTGGTATTGTTAGCTCCAGATGCCGGGTCGCCAAAATTCCAAAGTATTCCTGAAAGCGAATAGCCTGAGGTAGAACAAAGATTCGCAGTAAAGGTATTAATTACAGTGGGTGATGTGAATGCGGCAGCCTGACAACCGAAAGAATTGCTTACCGTGTAAGTAAAAGGTGGAGTTGGTGGTTTAATGGAACTTGTAATAAAATTTGGCAAGCCCCAGGAGGATGTTTTAGGTGAAATAGACTGCCCCTGCTCCGTGTAGTTGCAAGAGCTCCCTGAAGAGTTTGGACTCGCTATTACTGCCAGGTCAGACTGCGCGGATCGTGCGATATATATTTTACCATCCAAAGCCAATTGTAGTGCGCCCTTTGAGGTTCCGGAAGAAGCAACACTATAGATAGAATTAACAATGGCTGTTGCTGTCCCCGCACAAAGGTCCCATTGATAAACATTGTTATTGGCATATCGTGTGCCGTAAAGCTTTGATCCGTCGGGCGAGAATTCTACACCATAGGCAAGCGAGAACCCCGAACCTAATGTAAACGAATTTGAAACCAAACCGGTGCTGTTGTCAAAGTCAGACAATTGATATGTTCCACTTACACCGTATAAACCGTCTGCCAGTTTTTTGCCATTTGGCGAGGTTTTTAAAATTCCAATATAATCGCCATTCGAGTAAGTGATGCCAACCGATGAAACAACCGCTGTGGTGTTAACGCCTGCAGATGATAATAAAAAGGCATAATAATTCCCTCCGCTCTGATCATGGGTTAAGATCCAAAAATCGACACCATTGCAGTGTCTTACTGCGGTTAGCTTCTCGGAGCTGCTTGCCTGAAGCACGGCATTTTTTGTAACCACGGATCCCTGGCCCGATGAAAGAGTCATATCCACAATTGAATATTTTAAACCGTTTAACGTCGCTCCTTGTGTAAACACATAATAAAGACTGGCACTTCCGGGTTGTTTCACAATAACACCGGACTGAGAACTCGAGGAAAACCCCGAAAGACCCGAACCATTTGCCATTACGGTATGTGTACTGGTATATACATTACTTCCATCCGTGTAGAATAATAAATTACCAGCAGCATCAGAGATAGTTGAACAACCTTCTGACGTGGTTAATGCGCCATTACTCAGCGCAGTAGGCGGATTGGAGGTAAAAGTCAGACCTGCATAACTGCCGAAATACCAGTTCATGGTCTCCAGCTGCGCAGACGCAAAAACGCAAACAACACACAAAACAGCAAAGATGTATTTCTTGAATAAATTCACTGGGTAGTTTGGTTTTTGGGACATATAAATTTAACAAAATCTCACATATTTTGATAGCCACACTCTTTATCAAATTCGTGAAACTACCATCTGGATGATTGAACCATTTTAAAGCAACCCAACCCTTTTTAACCGGAAAGCGTAATAATTAATAAGCCAGTAAAAACTGGCATAGAAATTGATTTCAATACTAAAAACGATAAAACATGGACCCAATGTTAAACACAAACAACGAGGAACAACAAGCTTCCCTTAACAGCAACTCTAATGGTTCTGAAAAGTCGGAACTAATGCAATTTTTCGAAGATCGTGTAAATGACGCTTACTGGGCTTATCGCGATTTGTTAAAAGAAATCCTCGACGGTGATGTAAAGGGAACTGCCTGATTTAAGGCAATTTTTAATATAAATCATCTTTCTTGTTCAGTCTTCTGACCCCTAACAGCTATAGGGTTATCATCAATTAACTGTTGATTATATTTTCTTCCAAACCGGTATCGACGTTTTCTATGGGCTAACTTGCCCTTATGGAAATCGCGGTTCAAAGCACATCAGATATTTTAAAAGAACTTAAAGCAAGTAAAAAGTTTACCGAAGGCTTCAACGTGTCAATTGATGGTTGCAAGTGCGAACGTTGCTCTGTTTCCAGGTACCGCCATACCAGCCAGCCAGAGCTAATGGATCCTACCCACTCATACTGGGATTATCTGAGATATTGTATTTCGAGTGTAAATATCAATGGTCTCTGGATGGAATTTGGAGTTGGTATGGGCAGCACCATTGATTTTATAGCAGATAAGGCTTTTGGCCAAACCATCATTGGTTTTGACAGTTTCGAGGGGCTTCCGGAAGACTGGAAAATGAGCGACAGTTTAACTTATCTCAAAGGTCATTACGCCTTAAACGGTACCATACCACCTCTTAAAAGTGGAAATATTCGTTTGGTAAAGGGTAATTTTAACCAGACGCTTCCTGAATTTTTGCAACGGAACAGCCAGGTTTGTGCCTTCGTTCACCTCGACTGTGATCTTTACAATTCCACTTTGTATGTATTAAACATGTTACATCAACATGGAAAAATTGTAAAAGGAACGATCTTGCTTTTCGATGAACTATACAACTACCAGTACTTTGAGCAACATGAGTTCCGGGCCTTCCAGGAATTTTTTGCAGTCTCGGGACTTAAGTATTCCTGGCTCGCGCATACAGCCAGCCCTGTGGTTTGGAACGGAAATCAGGCTGCCATCATTATCGAGTAGTTTTTAACAAACACTTATTATCGGTTCAGGATCCCGTATCTTTGGCTCATGGCCAAGATAGATCAGCTTATTGAAGATATCCGCGAAATGAAAAACGAAACGACTCGTCGTTCTGCTCATAGAATTTTCAACATGCTTGAGGGGCATAAAAGAGAATTTTCTGGTAAAATTGATTCTGACTACCTGGAACTGGCGCTTAAAACCTTCGAGGCCCTGAGTGAAGCTAGTGCCGGGGAATCGCAAACGGAAGATTACAAAAGAGAATTTAAAAAGAGCTACGAAGGTTTATTATTTCACCTGAACAGGATCCTGTAGATTGTATTAATGAAACTGGTAAAGCCATCTGTCACGCACTTCCTCGATAATTAGGTTCAGGTCATTCATTTCTGTTGGTTTTGTATAAAAAGCGTCTGCGCCCATACTCAACAGTTCTTCTTTCTCCGAATGTTCTTTGCTGTTAGTGAAGATAACCACCGGAACTTTCGACAACGCCTCATTTTTGCGAATAATAGAAATAGTGTCTCTACCTGAAATTTCCCGCATTTTAAGATCAAGAATAATAAGATTAGGCATCGCAGAGCAATGATCCAAATATTCCAAGGCTTCAGAACCATCATAAAGCGATTCTACAATAGCCTGGGGAATAAGGTGGTCAATCGCTCTCCTTATGAAGAAATGATCGTTTTTTTCGTCATCTACAATAAGAATGTAATAGAAAACTGAGTTTTGATTTGGTTCCATGAAAGTACATTTTAGTTCTATACTTATATACGCGAATTGTTTTTTTTGGTTTGGAATCCGACTTAATTTTCGACGAAAAACATAGTAAGAAAGTCGACTCTTTGCTTTATTTAACAAGGCTTTCAGAGGGTCATCATATTGAGGAATTAATTCTACGGTATAGAAGGTTTAGTTTTTAAACAAATAATGTATATCATGCATTAAACTTTTTGGTTGTTTCAAATAATAACAAATTTTAAGGCTCTTTAATTCAGTTCTAATACTAAGGGTATTAATCTGACGCTCAGTTTTTAATAAAAATGTAACTTGCGACTGAAATGCAGCATTTGCCAAACCTTATCAGTGATCTTGCGCTCATTCTTGCAGCGGCAGCCTGCGTGAGTCTGTTATTCAGGAAGCTTAGGCAGCCGGTGGTGCTGGGTTATATTGTCGCAGGACTCCTGGTGGGCCCACATATAAAACTTTTTCCAACAATTGTTGAAACGGAGAGCATCCAAATCTGGGCCGATATCGGGGTAATTTTTCTTTTATTTGGCTTAGGACTTGAATTCAGCTTTAAGAAGCTTTTAGCAGTGGGTTCGGTTGCTCTGGTAACAGCATTAATCGAGTTGAGTTTCACAATGTTGCTTGGTTATTCAATTGGCCAGGCTCTCTCCTGGAACAATATGGATAGCTTGTTCCTGGGAGGCATTTTATCCATCGCATCCACCACAATCATTATCAAAGCCTTCGAGGAGCTTGGTGTAAAAACACAGAAATTCACCGGAATAGTGACAGGTATCCTGATTATTGAAGATCTCGCTGCTGTTTTACTCATGGTTATTCTTTCCACCTTGTCTATAAGCAGGACTTTTGA
>JAEUTM010000416.1 GCA_016788025.1 Bacteroidia bacterium | reverse complement strand
ATTAACTACTTATGGTTAAGACTCTTTATACGGAAGAACAAAAAATAAGGCAGAATTTGCTCTGGCTTATTTTTTTAATAACGCCTACATTTTTTTTCTGGGTAATATTACTGTATCAGCTTTCTACTGGTAAATTGGTTGGAGACCGTCCACTATCAAACGTACCTTTGAGTATCATCACTGTTATTTATACGACTTGCTCTCTTTGGAGCCTCTTCTCAATAAAACTAACAACCATTATCGACGAAACCAAATTGGCTTATGGCTGGAATATTCCAACGGCCGAATTGAATGAGATCCCACTCGGTGCTATCAAAGAAATGAACATTGTTAAATACCGCTTTGTTGGTTATGGTTACAGAATTTCGCGCCAATACGGTACTGTTTACAATGTTGGAGGAAACAAGGGTTTGCAAATTGTACTAAAGAGTGGTGAAAAAATTCTGATTGGAACGGGACAGGAAGAGCAGTTAGAAGAAATAATTGCAAGACTTCGGTTGAAACTGACTTAGGCTACCTGCATGCTAGGCATTTGACTTACGGATTCAAGCACTTCAAGAATTTCGCTCAAAGAACTCAGTGTAACCAGTTTAGTCCTGGTCTCCTTAAAATTGGGAATGCCTTTAAAATAGTTTGCGTAATGATTGCGCATCTCTAACAATCCTAATTTTTCGCCCTTCCATTCTACCGATTTCAGCACATGTGTTTTACACACCTCCACGCGGTTTTGCATGGTTGGTGCCGGTAAATGTTCCCCGGTTTTTACAAAGTGTTTTATCTCGTTAAAGATCCATGGATAGCCAATCGCAGCGCGTCCAATCATCACGCCATCTACACCGTATTTATTCTTGTATTCCACAGCTTTTTCCGGGCTGTCGATATCTCCGTTGCCAAAAACGGGAATTTTAATTCGTGGGTTGTTTTTCACTTCCGCAATATGATTCCAATTAGCAGAACCTTTATACATCTGTGCGCGTGTCCGCCCATGTATGGTTAAAGCTTTAATGCCAATATCCTGTAAACGCTCGGCAACTTCCATAATGTTGATCATGGAATCGTCCCAGCCCAGTCGGGTTTTAACTGTAACAGGTAGAGAAGTGCTATTGATAACCGCTTTAGTTAATCGAACCATCAGATCAACATCTTTTAAAACGCCCGCGCCAGCTCCTTTGCATACAACCTTTTTAACCGGACAACCAAAATTGATGTCAAGTAAATCGGGTTGCGTAGCATCTACAATTTTTGCCGACAGGGCCATAGCCTCTTCGTCACCACCAAAAATCTGAATGCCGATAGGACGCTCGTAATCAAAGATGTCGAGTTTCTTACGGCTTTTAATAGCATCGCGAATCAACCCTTCACTGCTTATAAATTCTGTATACATAAGATCTGCGCCATACTGTTTACATACATAACGAAATGGCGGATCACTTACATCTTCCATGGGCGCAAGCAACAGGGGAAATTCAGGGAGTTCTATATTTCCGATTTTAACCAAGGGGACAAAGATACGGAAAAGATGGGAATTAGTTGTGGTCGTAGGCCTCCCCGAGTAGCGTGTACATATTGTCACGGATGAGGTTAATGCGCCCCGAGTGAACACCTATATAAATGGTGTTCTTAACATTGTGCGCTTTGCGGTGAACTTTGTAGTTTTTTGGGCTAAGAACCAATGAGAATGTCGCCCGAATATTCGCGTAGGTATCGTTGCCGCTACTCTTAGGACTTGGCACCAGTGGGTTATTCGGCTCGGCCTGGCTTAATGTCAGTTCAAGAAACTCATCATGCCAAATGCCATTCAATAGAACCGAGGCATTGTTTATTTTAAATGTTTTATAATTATTATTGGACAAACCGCCAATAAAATTCTCTTTTTGAATCGGGACTTTCAGGTAGAGAAACTCGCTGCCCAGGTCATCCAGCCAGTCATCCAATGTATCTGTGCCGGTTTTAAATTTTGTAAGTTCAAGTTTAAGAAAGAACGCTCCTTTAGGCTCGTCATAAAAAAGTAAGGCCGAACTATTAATAGAAAAACACTGTGACTGATCAATACAGGTTTGAATATATGCATTTGATGAAAGCAGTGGATCGTTTTGTCCCTTAAGGGCAAGCAATCCTGACGCACAGAGCAGGAAGGTCAATATATGTTTTCGCATGGTTGCCATATTACAGCGAGCTTTTAATTTATTAAATTAGTAAAAAATATGCCATGAAAAAAGCAGTCATTTTATTAATTGTTCTCGTGGTGTTTTGCTGTAAAAGAAAAGAAAAGACACCGGATCCTCCAGTCGCTACAACTACCACAACTACTACGACAACTTCCGGGAGTACGACTTCAGGCAACACTACAACGGGTGGCCAGGCTCCAAAAAATGCGGCTGAATTTGAGGCGTATAATTCGATTAATTCTTCTCTGAACACGGTATATGGAACCGCTAAATTATACAACACTTCAGGCAATCAAATATCGGCAGACTACATAAAAATTGATGGACAACAATTGACCAAACTCTCCGATAAATATTTATACACCAGTGTCAAGACTTTTACTGCGCCTGTAAGCTGGGAGATTTCAGATTCTTATGATAATTTTCCTGACACTACTTTTATGTCCAAGCCTTTTCCTTCACTGGGTTATACCACAGCAGTTAATACAGTTTATGATAAGACGAAGGATTTTACGATTAACATAGATGTTAGCACCTGCGACAGTATGCTGTTTGAACTTGGTGGAGTGATCAAACGCATTGTGGGAAGAAGCGGTGTGACTTCGGTAACCTTTAAACCAACCGACAACGTAAAACGCAGTATTTACGACAGTACAGAGGTTGAGGTATCAGTGAAATCTTACAATTACCACATTTTTCAGGTGAGAGGCAGAACCTGGATAAGTATGGCCGGTTCGGGCACGGGATCTACCTATAAATACAAAAATTAGAAATCAACTATTTTTTTGAGATTGCCTTAAACTTTTTTACGGTTCAGACTTAAGGCTTTCAGCATCCAGTTTGGCAGCGCTTTTTCGGGAGCTCGTTTAGTGAGATCAAGATACCAACCAAATTTTTTCATGATTGGAATTTTTTTGGTTTCCACAAACTCAATAAGCGTGCCGTCCGGATCTTCGATGTATGTAAAATGACCGGCGGCTTCTCCCATTTCGAAGCCAGCGCCACCGTCTACCGTAAAGGGATGACCTACAGATTCACATTTTTCTTTCAGGGCAGCCATGTTTTTTATATCAAAACACAAGTGAATGAAACCAAGGTCGCCCCAGTAACGATTCTCGAATATTTTACGCGGCGTATAATTTACCGCTTCCACAAGTTCTATGTAACTATTGCCGAACAACGGTGCAAAGGGTCCAACGCGTTGTGCGCTGTGTGTAAGGATTGCGCGTTTA
>JAEUTM010000403.1 GCA_016788025.1 Bacteroidia bacterium | reverse complement strand
GCCAATCAGGACCATCTTCAGGAATAATCACACCTACAATGCCGAACACTGGAATCTTTCCGATTCACTTATCTACAGTCCTGCGGGAAAATGGGCCGTGTACGGAGATAGCATTATAATGACAGATACTTTTCCTTCAATAGGGCAGGCATACAGGTATAAAATTGTTTTTAAGGACAGCCTGATGGAGTTGTACGGAAAAGAAGATTTAGACCGCGACGGATTGAATGACGACGATTATTTCGGCATTCAGAGAAAACAAAATAAACACTAAGACTTATTTTGCAGGTTTCACCGTGCTCATGGTCACCAGGTATTGCAGTATAAGTTGTTGCTCTTTTGGATCAATTTCTTCGTGGCCAACTTTTTTATTTACTTTTTTTACCATGCGTGGAACAACGGCATTCCATTTTTCTTCATCGCGTTTGGTAGGGTCTTTTAAACCGTGACATCTGGCACAGTTCTGTTCAAACAGAGCTTTGCCTTCATTTAAACTTGCAAGGCTTAATCCGGGATATTTTTGTGATCCGCGCTGAGCGTCAGCATCACTTGGCGTAGCAAGTTTAACTGCTCCGCAAGCACTTAAAACAATGGTAAGAGAAATAACTGCGATTTTATTTTTCATATGTTGCCGTCTCGTAACCGACGAAACGGAGGCGGTTTGTGGTTTATTTACATTCTCCATCAGGGCTACAAGAAGCTTCTGACCCAGGAGTGTTTAAATTTACTAAATTATTCTTTTTATGCTCCGTCCACGCTTTGTTTAAGGCGTTTGAAAACACACCAGACTCCTGGGCCCCCGAAACAGCATATTTTCTGTCGATGACAAAAAATGGTACGCCTTGCACGCCAATCATTTCAGCCTCTTTTATATCTTGTCTTACCTCCTCGCTGAATTTTGTCCCCGAAAGCACCTCTCTGGTTTCTGAAGCATCAAGTCCTATTTGTTTGCCCAATTCTATGAGGGTATTATGATCGGCTGTGTTTTTACCCTGTGTAAAATAAGCTTTAAACAATTGCTCTTCTGCTGCGTCGCCCTTGCCTTTGGTTTTGGCATACTGAATAAAACGATGAGCATCAAAAGAATTCGCAACTACCGCTTTGTCAAAATCGTAGTGCAAACCAACGCCTTCAGCCATTTGTGTCACATAAGCGATGGTTTCTTTTGTTTTTTGTATGCTCCAGCCTTTCGTTTCTGCAAGGTGCTGAACTGTATTTTTTGTGATGTCCGTTTTTAAAGAAGGATTAAGCTGGAAACTCTTCCACACAATTTCAATTTTATCTTTATCGGGAAATTGTTCAAGGGCAGATTCAAAACGACGTTTACCGATATAACAAAAAGGACACATCACGTCCGACCAGATCTCTACTTTCATTTTTTCTTTGATTTTAGGTTTAACTATTTCTTCCGCGGTATTTGATGACTGGCTGCAGGATACTCCACACAGCAGTATGAGCGAGACAACCAACAACCCGATATTTGATTTACAACTTACCATCATTTATTTTTACTGAGGTATTTCCCGGAGTGAAAACGCTTCTGACAAGAGTTCGAAGGAGCGTAACCTTGCTTTACTATTATGAGCCATAGCGGTCACTACTATTTCATCTACTCCAAAGTCTTTTGCCTGTTTCATAAGCAGGTGCTTTACCTGTTCTTTTGTGCCTGAAATTATCCTGCCGCTATTTTGACGGATTCGCTCAAGTTCGGCAGGGCTAAACTGATATCCTGCAATCTCCTCCGGGCTTCCAAAATCGCTTAACTTGCCTTTTTCGAACTGGACAAAAATATAGTCAACGTATTTGCGCATTTCCTTCGCTTTTTCTTCCGTATCAGCACATATTACGGAAACAGAAAGCAAGGCTTTTGGTTCTTTAAGGTGCTCAGAAGGAATAAACTGACTCCGGTACCTGTCAACAATATCAGGGCCAGCGAAACCGTTTATAAATTTTGCCACCGCTAATCCGAGTCCGAATTTTGCAGCAATGGAAGCACTGCCGCCACTGGAGCTCAGAATCCATTGCTCCGGAATTGTTTTTGATTGAGGTACGGCAAGTAAAGGACCGTAAGGAGTTTCTGCCCTGTCGTGAAAAAAGTGCTGTAACTGGTCGAGCTGTCTTAAATAACTTTCTTCACTGAAGGTGTTGGAAGGGTTTAGTATGCTTGCCGTAATGCGATCACTTCCTGGGGCACGGCCAATTCCAAGGTCTATTCGTCCAGGAAAAAGGCTTTCCAGCAGCCTGAAATTCTCCGCTACTTTTAAAGCACTGTGATTTGGAAGCATAATGCCGCCAGAACCTATTCTTATGTTTTTGGTTTCGGATGCGAGTCTTGCTATTAAAATTTCCGGAGCCGAACCCGCTATAAATGTTGAATTGTGATGTTCGGACACCCAGAAACGGCTGTAGCCCAGTTTCTCCGCAAGTTTAACGCTCGCGATAGTTTCATCTAGTGCGTCTTTTGCAGTTTTTCCATAATGCACAATAGACTGATCGAGTATCCCAAGTTTTAACATTACACAAGTTCTTTACTACGTTTTACTCCGGCAATAATTTTTGTTCTGTGTTTCGAGCCCCAATCGTGAAGCTCTTTAATAAGCGGCATTACCGTTTTACCGTAAGCGGTAATTTCATATTCCACGCTCACAGGTGCTGTATCGTATACATACCTCGCTACAAGTTCATTCACCTCCAGTTCTTTCAACTCTTTGGAAAGCATTTTAGGTGTGATCCCGGTCATTTCCCGCTGAATCTGCCGGAAGCGTTTTTTTCCAAAACTCAGGGAAAGGATAATTGGTAATTTCCATTTGCCGCTTAATAAGTCCAGGGCATCCCTTACCGGCAGCAGTCGCTTAGTACAGGTCTCTTGTGAGAGGTGCTCGGGGCATTTACGTTTGTCGTGTATTTCCATGATTGTAAATGCAAAGGTACTGAAATCCGGTTACTTTTTTATACCGGTTTACTCGAGGATACCGATATCCTCAAAGATACCTTTAAAAGCCAGGCTTTGTTAAGCTCTAAGTTTGTATTCTAAAAAAATATATCATGAAAACAACTAAAATTTTGTATTGGATTTTTGCAGGCCTCATCGCGGCCTTCTTTTTAATGAGTGCCTTTATGTACCTGAGCTGGAGTCCAACACTTGTGGAAGGATTTGCAAAGGCTGGGCTACCATCGTTTATGATCCCTCTTTTGGGTGTGGCTAAACTTCTTGGCGCAGTGGCAATTGTCAATCCCTGGTTTAATGGAATTAAGGAATGGGCTTACGCTGGTTTTACTTTTGTTTTAATTGGTGCAATCTGGGTTCACGCGGCAACACATACACCTTTCGCGATGCCATTGATATTCCTGATTTTACTGGCAATCTCTTACTTCTACTACAGGAGGCTTTTGAGCGTTCAAAAAACACAATTAAAAACGGCAGGTATTTAAACTAAAAGAGCGGCTCAGGCCGCTCTTCTTTTAATATGAATTTTTATTTTCCACTTCTCATGCTCTTGGCCATTTCAATGGCTTCTTTATAACTCATCATTTTGTAGCCTTCAGTGTTTACAATAAAAGTAGCGTCAGGAATTGGTGCAGTTGAAACTTCCGTTGCGGTCATTACCATTTTCATATCCATGCCGTTTTGGCTAATGTTAGCCTCCATTGCCAGCGGATAACCTTTCAGATCACCCAAATCCATACCACGACTTGTGGCTTTCCTCATTTTCTTATGATTTTCGTTTAAAGAGATCTTATCGGTAATCCAAACGGTCGTTTTGGTTTCTTTTTTATCCTTACCCACGCTGGTTACAACTGCTTTTGTACACTCAAAACCGGCAATTGTTTTTTTGTCGGTGAAATATTCAACTTTAGGAGCTTCTGTTTTTTCACCTTTTTCCATACCCTCAAGTTCTTCTTTTGTAGCAGTGTAACCCGTTTTATTTCCCATGGTCTCTGACAAAGAAGTTAGTGTTGTTTCGTTGTAATACACCGTTGAAGAGAACATCATACTGCTGATCTCGGTTTTTGTGTTATTCCCTTTTATATACGTTGTAACTTCCTGTTCTCCGTAAGCTGCGTACTCTGCGGGCATACCTTCAACTTTAACAGACATTTTAATTGTGTAACTGTCCTGCGCTGCTGCAGGTAAGGTTAAAAATGCAAGGGATGCAGACGCTACAAGGTTGAGAAAAAAAGATGTTTTCATATTGCTGATTATTTTAAGTAAAGCTAAGGTAACAAAATCTTCAGCCCCGGAAGGACCGCAGTTATTTTTTATTGAAGGTTTTTGATGAATTTCTCCATCTCTTCCTTTGGAACGATTTTCATCGCCGCAGGAATTTCAAAAGCCTGATCGGGAACTTCTACGTTTTTGTATGACTTTGCAGAGAAATGAAGTTCCATTCCCATTTTTTTAATACGGTAATCCATCATAACGCCCTTAAGCTGAGCATAAGGTGTAAGTGCGTTGGAGTTTTCTCCTCCAAGTTCTTTAGTATACCAAACATCAAAACTAACATTAGGTTCGTGAATCTTGGTAGCTTTTACTTTGTAACATTTTAGACCCGCAATTTTTTTGGTCTCCTTTGTTTCGTCGAGTTTTAGTGCATAGTCTTCGTTCTCGGGTATAAGATCAGCTTCTTTTTCTATACAGGCCTGTTTAATATCCAGAAATTTAACAGTTTGTGCAATGGTCTTGGCCTTTGAATCAACAATTACCGAAGTATTAAACATGCCCATGGTGCTCATTTCGATAATGATGCGATCCGGCTTGAACTTCATGGTAGCCGAACTCGGCGCAAAATTAAAAAGAGGATGATTTGGATCAACTCCCTTCGTATCAAATTCAATAATTCCTTCTCCTTTTCCTCCGGTTTTCGAGTCATCCCCACACTGCGTAAATACAACGGCAAGCAGGAAAAAACCGGCAAAAAATAAAAACTTATTTATAAATCCAGGATAATTCAAACTAACACAGCGCTGCTAAATAACGAATAAATTTCGAATGCAGAACAATTAATAATTCTATTTGGGTTCGTATAAGGTAACTGTTTTCGAAACTGACTCGCCTTCTTCGAGTTTAATGATGCTTGTACCCTCAAGAGGTTTATTGCCAGAGCTGGCAGTTGCCTTGATGTCCAGAATAGCCGGCAGTTTAAATGTAAACTTTACTTCGCCGCCACCATCGGTAACGCCGGAAGCTTTAATGTCACCAGTAAACGTAGCTACACCTTTAGGATCGGTAGGATCTTTAACCTGAGCGTATAGCAAAACATTTGCACCCGCAACCGGAGCTCCGGCCGCATCAACACAAAGTACGGTAGCTTTACATTCAGTATCCTTTTTACAGGAAGGTGCGGTTAAAATGATGCCGCTTAATACAAGTCCGGAGATTAAAAGCAGGAAAGATTTCATTTAATTTCTTAATTTTTATTTTTACACTATTCTAATTGGAGGCAAAACGCATAAATATTTGAAAATCAATTATTTAATTATCAAAGCGTTTTGGGCTGACATTAGATAAACAAATATAAAAAAATTGTTTTACATGCAAAACATTATTTGGCGCATATTACTGGTAAGCTGCATTTTAGGGTCTGACGCAAAGGCGCAAACATACAGCAAGGAAACTGTTTTGATTGAAACAAATTATGGCAACATAAAACTCAAACTCTTTGAAGAAACCCCGCTGCACAAAAAGAATTTTCTTGATCTGATCCGTAAACACCATTACGACTCACTCTTATTCCACCGCGTAATTAACAATTTTATGATCCAGGGTGGAGATCCTCTGAGTAAAAACGCAAAACCCGGCGATAGTCTTGGTCACGGGGACATAGGCTATATGGTTCCTGCAGAATTCAGAGATAATATTATTCATAAAAAAGGCCGCTTGTGTGCTGCCCGTGAAGGAGATGACATAAATCCAAAACGGGAATCCAGTGCTAGTCAGTTTTACATTGTAATGGGTAAAGTAAGAACTATTGAGGAGCTTAATGAATACGAAAAGAAGAGGCGAGACAGGGAAAAGAAGAATGCCTTAAATCGTGTTTTGTCTCGCGAAAAAAACAAAGATATTGCTAAATCAGTGGAGAGATTAAGAATTGAAAATAAAACGGACAGTCTTGAAATGGAAATGAAAAAAATTGTAGCAGAAGTGGATGAGGAATACAGGAAAACCCACGAGTTTGCATTTAGTCCCTTACAGATAAAGACTTATACCACGGTAGGGGGAACACCTCATTTAGATGGCGCTTATACTGTTTTTGGAGAAGTGATTGAAGGGCAGGACGTGGTGGACAGCATTGCAAATGTTGCCAAAGATAAACGTGACAGGCCAATTGAAGATGTGCGAATGAAAATTAGTATTGTGGAATAACAAAAAATTAAACGTTATACTTGTGGTATGAAAATGCAACCCAGGCTTTTTTCTACACTCATTGCCATTTTTATTTCAGTTCTGGCAAACGCCCAGGATCTTATTGTGAAAACAGACGGTAGCAGGATCTTTTGCGAAATCATTAAAGTTGATTCTGTTTCTATTTCATACATGCGTGTTCGCGACAAGGTTGAACAACACATTGCGAGAACAGATGTAGAGAAGTATTACATCGGCAAAAGACAGTCAAATAAAAGAGGGAACAGCCCCCTTGTTTCCCAGGCTGGAAACACCGTGGTGTCTCAACAGGAAGTTGTTGTTTTGGGCTTCTTTGCTGGCAGACCTATGCCACTCGGGAAATTTGCAAGTAAAAAACTCGATGAAAGCACTTCGGGTTATGCGTTGGATGGGTACATGCTCGGCGCCAATCTTACACTCAAAATTGTAAATGAGTTTGGTTTTAATCTTTCTTTCGTTTACCAGGTCAATCGTTTTGATCATATGGCGATAAGTGAAGCATTAAATACGTCCTTCCCCGGAGGTAATTTTACAGCCAGTTCAACACCCTGGAAAATGAGAGGCTTCTTTTTGGGACCCTTGGTTAATCTTAATGTTAAACAGATTGAAGGTCTTTCGATAAGAATGGAAGTAAAAGCAGGCTTTCCAATATTTTATCAGCCTGAGATTATTACCCGCGGGTATCTAAACGGTTTTAACGTGGGAATAACCTCAAGTGGAGACCCTGTTAGATCCATCGCCGCTGCCGGATCCTTTGGCCTGGTTTATAAGTTTGCAAGAAATGCTGCATTTACCATTGATGTGGATTATTTCTCAGCAAAACCTAGTTTTATTGGTACAAATAAAAATACCTTTGGTTACACCGAGTACTTCGCTTTCGAGCAACCATATAAAACAATTACACCCCGCGCTGGGCTTTGTTTCCTCCTTGGCCATAGAAAGTAGTCGATTTTACCGGTTACTATCTGCAAAAGATGTGCTAATTAAAACGCAAATGTTTTAAGGCTTATACTTGTAATATGAACTTGCAACCAAGGTTTTTTTATATCCTTATTATAATTTTTGTGGCCTCTTCACTTGGTGCCCAGGATCTTATTGTCAGGAAAAACGGCACCCGGATTTTTTGTCAGATTATAAAAATAGATTCTGTGAATATATTTTTTATGCGATCGCAGGATAATGCTGAGCAAAAGATTGCCAGGACAGATGTGAAAAAATACTACATGGCTCAGAAAAAAGCGCCGTTGTCGGTAAATGGCGCCCACGTAGCTTATTTGCACTATGAAGCTTTGGTTTTAGGTGTATCCGTTGGCCGCTCATTACCCATTGGAAAATTTGCGAGTAGAGATTTGAATGAAGATAATTCGGGATGTGCCCTTAATGGTTATATGCTTAATGCAAATGCAGCACTCAAAATTATGGACGAATTTGGGTTTACCGTTTCCTATGTATACCAGTTTAACCGCTTCGATGAGAGCGCAATTGCCAAAGCATTTAATAGTGCTTATCCCGCAGGAGGTTTTACATCCAATGCAACGGCGTGGAAAATGCGGGGTTCTTTTTTTGGATTTGTTATTAATCTGAGCATTAAAAAAATTCCTGGTTTATCTGTAAAAACAGAAGTAAAGGGTGGGTTTCCACTTTTTTATCAACCTGAAATTTCGACGAGTGGTACAATTAGTGGCCAGTTCATTAGTATCGACTCTGAGGCCAGACCAACGCGGGCTCCCGCCTTTAATGGCTCCGTTGGGCTTACATACAAGTTCATGAGGAATATTGCCTTTACGGCCGACCTGGATTTCTTTTCTGCAAAACCCTTTTTTGTTGGCAGACACATTACTCCTTCGGGTTATGTGCAGGGCTATAGCTACATGCAACCTTACCGAACCATGACTCCGCGCGCCGGAATTTGTTTTTTTCTTTGGCACAGAAAAGTAGAATAAGGTTCTTCATTTTTTGCGCCTGTCTATATGCAAAAACTTGTTAAGGATTTAAACTATTAAATAGTTTCAGATTCTAATTACAAAACAACAAGCATGAGAAAATTAGTTTTTGTATTAGCATTGGCAGGATTTAGTCTTGTACATGCTCAGGATCCTGAAATGACTGTTAAACCAGAAGTTGAGCGAAGTAATGGAAAACAACTTACACCCGATGAAAAAGCGAAAAGGGATGCGCTGAGGGCGGAAAAATCGCTTGGACTAAATGAGGACCAAAAGTCGAAATGGGAAACGGCGGCTAAAGAGCGTATTGTAGCTAACAGGCCTTTAAAGGAAAAATTTAAAACAAGCTCAGACACGGAGAAAAAAGAGCTTAGGCAACAAATGATGCTTAATAACAAAAAATTTGACGAAACAGTTGTTGCGTTTTTGACTCCCGATCAAAAAACAAAATGGGAGCAACAAAAGGCAGAAAAGAAACAACATCGTAAACATCGTATACAAAAGCAGGGAAACTAAGCGTTTGATTTTAGTACTCCCTAAAGTCCCGACGGGTTCGGGACTTTTTATTTTAACGCTTCTGCAGCTGCAGCAATGTTGTTTTTTGAATTGCCGACAAAAATTTTTCCTTTAATGAAAATAACAGGGCGTTTCAAAAATGTATATTCTCCAAGGATTAGTTTTTTGTATTCGGCTTCGGTAGAAGGTTTAGGGTCGAGCGTTTTGTATTTCAAAGCGACCCTGCTGAACAACGCTTCATAAGAGCCGGTCTGTTTTTTCATTTCATCCAGCTGAGCGGCAGTGATCTTCTCATTCTTAATATCCTGGAAAATGAACTTCTTTTCTTTCAGTTTCAGGTCTTTTATAATTCTTGCGCAGGTATCGCAGGTTGATAAATAATATATCTTGTTCATTTAGTATCTTCGTTTGCTATTCGTGGCGATGAAATTAAAGATAATTATCCTGATAACCTTTATCCAGGTCTTAAAAGCACAGACGTATCAGAAAGATTGGGAAGCACTCTATAAAAAAGCGGAAAACGGCTCAGAGATCAAGACATCGGAACTGGAGAATATCATCAAAGTATATAAAAAGGACCTTTCTAAATTTCCGGACAATTCCACGCAACTCTATTCACTTTTGGCGAACAATTATTATAATGCTGGAAGTTTTGCAGAAGCTGAGAAGGGATACCTTGAATCTTACCGTTATGCGCAGTCCGCTGCTGACACATCTCTAAAACACATTGTTGAACTTAGTCTGGCCATTTTGTGTTATAATGCCAATCGCCTTATAGAAGCTGAAGTATACTATGTAAAATGTTTGCCCGGAATGGCTTCTGTATACGGACAAACGAGCAGGGAGTACACTCAGCTTTTCTATGACTATACGCGTCTTTTGATTGATCTTGGAAAATATCAGCAGGCCGCTCCCTACGTGGATGCTTTATTATATTATTACAAAACATTAGACGGCGAAGAGAACCTGAGGTACCAAGCCTTGTTGAATTGCAAGGCCATTGTATATCAGAATACCGGAGACTATGCCTCCGCTGTGGAAATTATGCGAAACATAGCCGAGGACAAAACAATTCTTAAGCTTGGAGATACGCTGGGCCACGTCATTACCGTTTCAAATTTAGGAGATCTGTATCGTGAAATGGGACGGTATGATGAAGCAATTAGCCAATTAAAAAATTCCAAGCGCCTGTTTTATCAGTACAATATTGATAAAAGTCCCGAAACCATTGCAACCATTTGCAACAACCTCGCGCTTTGTTACAAGGCAACGGGAGATTACAGGGAAGCTGAACAAAATTACAACCTGGCAATAGAACTTTATCAAAAAAACAGTTTAACCAATACAGAGCCTTATTGCAGCACGCTAAGTAACAAAGCCGATTTGTACAGGGTTTTGGGAAGAAATGGAGAAGCTTCGGGCTTATTGATAACAGCTCTTCAGATAAGAAGAGAAAGATTCGGCACTCAAACAGAGAATTACGCAAATGCATTGTCGAATCTCGCGAATGTTTATTTCGACGTGAATATGTATGATTTGGCACTGGAAAAAAATTTGGAGGCAAAAACAATTTACGAGCAAACTGTCGGAGAGAATCACCAGAGTTATGCCAATTGCCTTAACAGCTTGTCGCTTTGCTACCTGTATCTGAAAAATTATCAGCTTGCGGTGGATTACAAAGTAAAAGCAATTGATATTGTAGAGAAAACGGTTGGAAAATCGCACTATAGATATTCTGCCTTTCTTATTTCCACCTATGGATTGTATCGAAAAACCGGACAACTTTCTTTAGCAGAGAAAAACATACGGGAAGCCTTGAAACTCGTTGAAAAAAAATTTGGTAGAAATCATGAACTCTATGCGCATGGAAATTTGGCTCTGGCAGAAATCAATTCGATAAAAGGAAATTTTGAAGAAGCCGGGACACTTTATATGGAGAGCCTGAATTATTATGCTTCCCAGGTAAACGATTATTTCGATGCCATGGGAGAGGAGGATCAGTCGGGTTTTCTCGCAACCATTTCGCAGGCTTTTGATAGTTATAATCTTTTCCTCATCAATTATAAATTGAGTGTTTCCGGCAAAGACCTTTCATTTCATTTAAAGTCATGTCTGAAATTTCAATTGCTCCTGAAATCTCTTCTGGCAAGCCGATCAGCCATGATAGCGAGGGAGATTGAATCCGGCAATGACCTGGAATTAAAGAGTGCATACAAGGAGTGGATTGCATTGAAAACAATATTGATAAACAAACAGAAAACCGTTAGTGGAGCAAATGAAGATAA
>JAEUTM010000391.1 GCA_016788025.1 Bacteroidia bacterium | reverse complement strand
GCCTTCGTTGTCGCCGGCGGTCGAGGTTTTCTTATCAACCTTATTGATAAAAAAATGCTATGGACGAGCGAAAACTATCCTTCAATTGAAAGTGCCATCAAAACAAATGATCCTGAATACTACATTGCAGGAATGTTTTATAGTGCTTATGTTATAGACCCTAAGGGTGACATAAAAACGATTGAGCCAGATTTCACTACAGACGGTATTTTCTTTACCGGACAAAACGATAAGAAAGCGATTGGCATGTTGGACGCAGCCGTGAACCAATACGAACATAAATACGATTTTGAATTGGACCTGGAGACCTTTAAGTTTACGCTCCATGAAAATCACAAACCAGGCTTCTGGAAAAAATTATTCGGAAAGTGAGGGCTGTCGAGCGAAAGTTCTAACAGGCGCATTGGTATCAGAATGTAATCCCAGCTCTTGTTTCAGCCCGCCAGTTTGCTTTTGCGGCCGCCTCATCGGATAAAACCCAAGCCTACCTGCCTTCGCGAAAGTACTTTCACAACTGCCGTGCGTTACCAGCTAATATTAAACCCCTGTTCGTCCTCGCTTTTCGATAATGCTCAGTGGATAGTACCAAGCATAAAGTGGCTAATTCTTTCTAAGTTCAAGTAAATAAAAAACTCAATTTTTTTTATTAATTTTCTGTTTTTATACCCAATGCATTAATCCATGATTAACAAAAAGATTCTTTGTTTTATTTGTGCTGTGCTGTTTCTAAAACACGCGCATCCAGCAATCTCTAGTAATACTCCGAAGGAAGGCCAATTACAAAATACCGGCATCAGCTTTACTGAAAACAAAGGCCAGGTGTATGATCAGAATTATAAGGCACGTCCTGATGTATTATACACTGCAATAGCTGGTGGTATGAGTTTACAGATTAAACAAACAGGCGTCAGCTATCAGCTCTACAGGGTAGAGAAATATAAAGAAGTACAGGACGAGAAAACAAAGACAGCGCGCAGACAAATAGGCGAGCTAAGTATTTACCGGGTGGATATGAGTTGGCTCCACAGTAATAAGAACTTAAAAGCTGCTAGCCTTGATGCTTTGCCAGGATACTGCAATTATTATCTTACCAGCTGTCCGAATGGCGCTTTACGTGTTAACTCTTACAAATCAGTTTTACTTCGGGGGCTTTATGAAGGCATTGATCTCCATTATTATGAAAAGAACAGCACCTTAAAATACGATTACATTGTTGCTCCCTACGCGAATTATAAACAAATCGAAGTTCAGGTAGAAGGTGCTAAAATAAAAGTCGGCAAGGATGGCTCGCTCATCTTAAAGACTCCATTTGGTGAGATCAGTGAAGGCGCGCCGCTGGTATTCCAGAACAGTCGTCAACTAAAAGCTAAATGGCTCATCAAAGGGAATATTCTAAGCTTTTATATTGAGGATTATGATCCTGCTCAGGAATTGATCATCGACCCTGTAACTCGTGCTTGGGGCACCTATTACGGTGGAAACAGTGATAACGCGTCATATTGTTGCGTGCCAGATGCTTCGGGAAATGTTTACATAACAGGAGAAACCTTTTCAGCAGGCCTCTTCGCTACAAGCGGCGCTCACCAGTTTACATTCGGTGGGGGTAGCACAGATGCTTTTCTTGCAAAATTTGATGCTAATGGAGTTCGACTCTGGGGTACCTATTATGGAGGAAGCGATGCGGACCGCGGTTACGGTTGTACAGTGGATGTCAACAATGACGTTTACATGGCAGGAGCGACAAGCTCGACTATCGCAATTGCTTCATCGGGAGGCCATCAAACAACTCTGGGGGGTAGTAACGATGCTTTTTTAGTAAAATTTGACGGCAATGGAATACGGCAATGGGGAACGTACTACGGAGGCATAAGCGGAGAGGGCGCAAATTCCTGCGCGGCGGACGCAAACGGAAATATTTATGTGGCCGGGGGTGCATGGACTCCAAACGGTACATCTATTGCTACGCCGGGCAGTCATCAGCCCACATGGGGGGGCCTTTCCGACGCTTTTCTTGTTAAGTTTAACAGTAATGGTGTCAGGCAATGGGCTACTTATTACGGAGGTATATACGATGAACAGGCAACATCCTGTGCCGTAGATGCCACCGGCAATATATATATTTCGGGTACTACGGAATCTAATTCGGGAACTGTGATTGCGACCACTGGAGCCCACCAGCCAGGTTTCGGTGGCAACTCAGACGGTTTTCTGGCAAAGTTCAACAGCAATGGCCTTAGGCAATGGGCTACGTATTATGGCGACTATGGTTATGAGACTGCAATTTCTTGTGCTACCGACGTTTTGGGAAATGTATTCCTTGCCGGCACTGCGGGATTTAGCAATGGCACAGTCATTGCCACTGCCGGATCTCACAAGCCTGCCCCTATAACGATGTTTTACAATGACGCCTACCTTGTAAAATTTAGTGGCAATGGTGTCCGTCAATGGGGAACCTATTACGGTGGTATGGGAGAAGAGAGAAGTTACAATACTAGCACCGATGCGAATGGCAATGTTTACCTCGCAGGTATTACAATGTTTCAGAGCATAGGAACAGATATCGCTACAGCGCTCTGCCATCAACCAGTTAATGCAGGCGACATTGACGGCTTCCTGGTGCAATTTAACAGCAATGGTATACGTCAATGGGGTACATACTATGGTGGATCGCATACAGATGTTCCGGAGTACTGTGCTGTAGATGTTTCGGGAAACATTTATCTGACAGGCGTTACTAGCTCCAGCGTAGGCGCTGGTATTGCTACGAGCGGAAGTCATCAAAGTAGTTTTGGAACCTCAAGCCAACTGGCCTTCCTGGCAAAATTCGGCCCCTGTACTGGCCCTCCGGCTCAACCCTCCTCTATAAACGGACCAACTGTTGTGTGTGCCGGAGATTCAACTTTTTATAGTACGGCACCCGTTCCAGGTGTGATGTCATATTCGCTTTGGACACAAGGAAATGGATTAATAACCAGCCTTGGCAGTACAGTTTTAGTAACGCCGCTTTCTTCAGGCATTTTTACATTAGCTGGATCAAACGGATGTGGCATTTCTCCTCAACAAACCTTGTATGTAACCGTTAACCCTACTCCAACAGTAAGTGTTAATAGCGGCACTATTTGCAAAGGAACATCTTTTACACTGACTCCTTCCGGTGCAATTACGTATTCGTATTCGGGCGGAGCCATCGTTTCTCCAACTGTTACAAGCTTCTACTCCGTTACAGGCGCAAATAGCTTCGGATGCAAAGACACCGACACGTCCACCGTGACCGTTCTTCCAGTACCGAATATATATGTCATATCAAACAATCCAGACCTCTGCGTCGGTGAAAGTGCAACCATTACAGCACACGGAGCTACCGCCTATACATTTAACCCAGGCGGCAGTGGTCCGTTTATTGTTATTTCCCCAACAGTCACTTCGTCCTATTCTGTTACGGCTACAGGCACAAATGGCTGCAGCATTGTCGAAATAATCACACAAAGCGTGCAGAACTGTTCAGGTCTGGCAGAACACGGATACGATCAGGGAGATATGGTGTTTCCGAACCCTGCGCAACAGGAGATCACTATCCATACACATTCCGATAGTGAATTTCAGCTTCTGAATGCATTGGGTCAAACTATTTTTTCGCGTAAACTTTTTCCGGGTAAGAATAAAATTAAGCTCAACGAATTAGCAAATGGAATTTATTTTGTAAAGATCTTCAACAAGAGTAGTTTAAAAACAATCAAACTTGTTAAAGAGTGATTGAATTTATAAGCCCGCTCCGAGAATTTCTAGTTCTTTCGACTCAGTCTAGGAGAGTACCCCCGTTAGCGCGGTTCGCCGCGGCGAATATAATCCGTGCTACTATATTCGATAGCTATCGGAATGCAATCCGTGTTACTATATCCAAAAATTTAAATGACCATAAAAAAGACAAATACTTCGACAGACAAACACTACTGGACTTTTTTTCTAACTATACTGGTCGTCGTCTTGGGTGCTAGCGCCTTATTTATTTCTCTGGAAGGGGACCAAAAGAGTTTTGCTAAGTCTCTTTTGACATACCTACATTTTGTGTTTTCCATGTTATTACCCGCGTTTGTTATTGGTTTTTTATACTATTTACTAGTTGCTCTTCTTTTTCTAATACCAATAATTATAATTTGTTTCTTAATTTTTAAACTTTGTTCAAGAAAGTATAACCGTACAAAAAGTATTGCTTTATCGATCTTGACAGGAATCCCATTAAGTTTTGCACTCGTCATCTGCATTTTACGTTTGACATTTCGTTAGGGACGAGAAAACCCGTTAGCGCGGTTCGCCGCGGCGGATTAATCCATGCTACTGTTTTTTATCCATAATGCACTCTTTGCGCATCAATGACTAAATCCATACCTTGGACCTTGATGTCATAACAAAAAGACATGAAGCTAAACCTCAACACCAACGAAAATCCTTATCCTGCCGCAGATACTCAGCAGAAACTGCTTCAGCCAAGGAGGCTCAGCTCCTATTTCATAGTCTTTGTTGAAAGCGGCTCTCTTGATTACACACTGGATCTCCAGGAAATTAGGCTAAAAGAGGGTTCTGTGCTTTTCGCCATGCCCAACCAGGTTTTTACGCCGCCACAGAAAGCTGAGAATCTTAAATACTTCAAGGTCTTGTTTGATGAAAACACCCTGGCCTTGCTGCCGCAGTCTTTTCCTTTTTTGGTGAATCCTTTAAACTCACAAATTATAGATTTTGATAACACCGCCAGGCAAAGGGTAAAAAAGGCATTTGAAATCTTAAACCAGATCCTTCACATAGATAAACAGCAGACGGACACAGAAATAATCCTGGCTTACCTGAACTCTTTATTAGTGGAACTGAACAGCGCTTATTTCAAAAACAAAGAATCAGTCAACATTGTAAACGCCAATCTTTCAAAGTTCATCGAATTCAAATTGGTGGTTGAATCCCATCTTACAGAACAACCTTCCATTAATACAATAGCTGAAAAACTATCCTTAAGCACTAATAGCCTGTACCGCATCGTCAAAGAATATGCGGGTGTTTCTCCGAAGGACTTTTTTACCAACCGGCTAATGATCGAGGCCCGGCGAAAACTGCATTATTCAGACCTTTCTGTAAAAGAACTGGCTTACGAATTAGGCTTTAACGATCCTGATTATTTTTCCCGCCTTTTTAAAAAATGCACCGGGAAAAGCATCACCGAGGCTTTAGAAAACCCTCAGGATTTGTCAGGAGAATAAATCGATTTGTCCATCCTCTTCGTTTTTGAGCGCTCTACTTTTGTTTCATTAATTTAAAAAAGATGAAATCAGCATTAGTAACAGGAGCAAACAAAAGCATTGGATTTGAAGTAGCACGGCAATTAGCCCAAAAAGGAATGTATGTTTACCTCGGCAGCCGTGATTTAGCAAAAGGTCTGGAAGCGGTCAACAGATTAAAAACAGAGGGTCTTAAAAATATTGAAGCCATTGAGCTGGACATTACAAAGGATGAATCCGTAAAAAATGCCCGTGCAGAGATTGGCAAAAAAACAAAAGTGCTGGACATCCTCATTAACAATGCCGGCATTTATGGCGGATATCCGCAGGAAGCGCTCAATGCAACAATAGAACAGTTCAAAGCCACTTACGATGCCAACCTGTTTGGAGCGGCAAGAGTGACACAGGCCTTTATGGATCTCCTGAAAAAATCACCGGAGCCTCGTATTGTTAATGTGAGTTCGAGCCAGGGTTCTCTTACCTTGCACAGCGACCCTTCCTACAAATATTATGATTACAAAGGAGCCGTATATCTCTCCTCAAAAGCAGCCATGAATATGTACACTGTTGTTCTGGCTTACGAATTAAAAAATACCCCGTTTAAAATAAACGCGGTTTGTCCGGGTTATACTAAAACAGATTTTAATGGGCATCGCGGACCCGGAAGCCTGGAAGATGCCGGCAAAAGAATTTTAAAATATGCCCTGATCGACAATGAAGGTCCTACGGGGAAATTCTTTAGTGAAGAGAATAATCCCGAGACCGGGGAAATCCCATGGTAGTGAGGTTGCAAACTGCTTACAACTGAAGCTTGTTTTTAGATTCGGTTTTGATAAAAAATAATGAAGCTCTTTTTGATAAATCCGTCATCGCACTCCCGCTAATTATTTTAAAACAACACTGTTATTTCTACGAATAAATTATTGATTGTAGGGAATCGAGGCGTCTTTGAAAGCACCTAAGCTACCAGGCGGACAAGAAAAAATGTATAACTTGGATGTTCGAAAGCTACCAACGAAAAAACAATGACGTCGATTTCCGCTTACGCAAAAGATCAATATGAACTGGTTAAAAGTTCAAGACAGGCTTTACTGGATTATTGCAAAACCATTTCAGATAAAGATTTTATTGACCAGAACACCTCCTTTGGCAGAGGAGGAAGCATAAGGAATCTCTTGGTTCACATTATTAACACGTATGAGTATTGGATCGCGAACATCGCATTGAAAAAAAACACTTCCTACTCCCAATATGAAAAAAGCGAAAATGTAAAAGATGTAATATCAGGCTTTGAACAGGTAGATAAGTTTATGAACGAACTTATTGAAAATATGGAAAACCTGGAGGTGATAAACTATCAGTCGGGTGACGCAAAAAGCACAGTTAAC
>JAEUTM010000360.1 GCA_016788025.1 Bacteroidia bacterium | reverse complement strand
GATCACCCTTCTTTCTCTGCATTAGGATATTATGCCTATGATGATTTTTTTGATTTTGGACTAGCACTGGGTTTAAAAGATACCCGGATCAAAAAGATGCTGGATCTCATGCGGGCAGATCAACCGACCGTACACACATTAATTGCCCATTCTTATCTCAACGCAGAAACAAAAGATCAATATACAACCTTGTATAAAAGCAAATTGCTCCGTCTCAATAACTCGATAGCAAAAAGAGTTTAAACAACGCAAGATTAAATCAGGTCACGCCTTGTCGAGACCATATGCGCCACGCGCTGCTCAAACAGTGTTTGGAGTTGTTTAGGAGGAGTAAACAAGGATAGCTTATTGATCTAGATATTCTCAGCCGGAAAATTCGTCTTTATTAAATAGGTGTCTAAAAAACGCGACTCTTCTACCAACAACTCGTTCGACAGTTGCAGCCTCTAACCCCGTTTCTTTCAGGATAAGCATAATGAGAATAAACCGTAATCTCTGCGTCAGGTAAGTAAGTTCGGCGCCTTTGAGGGCTTTCTTTTCCCCGCGCGGATCATAATGTGTATAGTAGTTCCGACTATTCTTCGTATCGCGAATGAAGTGATCCTTGTCTTTGATTATCTGCATCAGAAGTGACCCCCATACTTCGTCCATTAGTTCTACTAGCCGGTGATGTAATGGTGGTTCGTTCGTGAAATTCAGAACTTCTTTCAACCAACTCTTTGTGTCCTCAGGCACAAGATCAATAATCATCGAAATCTTTTTGGCATGCTCGTCACGAGGTAGTATTTCATTTTTCCGTCGACGGCGATGAAATGTTTCCAAACCATGGATTACATTCAGAAATTTATTCTCGGTTACTCCCTCCTCTCTATAAAAACTGTCTAACAGCAGGTCTAACACGGGTTCGATCGCATCGTTCAATCCTACCCATTGCGTAATAATTTTTTGGAAATCTTCCTGAACATCCTTGAAGGAAAACAAAAAGTTATGTCTGCTTGATTGTTTCTCCAAAGGAATATGGAATCCGGGCTTGTAAAAAACTTCACACCGCGTATATTTCTTGTCCTCACCAAAGTCATCGTTAAAATTTGGATCATTTGAATCTTCTACTTGACTTTCGCCTTGATGTTCAACCACCGCTACAATCGATAGTGGGTTTGCAATCTGAAATGTGGCTAAGGTCAAGAAGTTTTGGAATAACATTAGTTTTTCCATTACATCTAGGAGCGGTAGAGACAGCATGAATTCCAAATGAATCTCAACGTGCTGTTCGATTTTAGCTTTGTGCAATGGCCTTCCGAAAGGATATGAATACGTGAAGTTGATCGAACCGGTAACTCCTTCACACACCGAGAAGTTTATTGCTTCAGGTCGTTTATAACGAACCACGGTTTCATTGTTGTTATTGTTAGTTTCCGTTTGTTCGAATCCTGAAATACCTACCCATGATTCAAGATTTCTGAAACGACCTTTGATAACTTTGAACTTGAAATCCTCGGATAAAGTGAAGTGCGCTCCTTTCAATATGTAAAGAGGTTTGTACTGCGAAATCTGCATTCCTGGCATACTGTGGGACCTCTCGCTTTCATAAGATCGATAGAGTGTGATACGCTTACCATCCGTCGTAAACCCCAGGATAAAATCAGGCTCATGGGATTTGTTCGAACGTTCAACTAAAATTCCAGTCAAGTCTAGATAGGGATGCTGGTTCAACTCATAGTGCAAAGTACCGACAACTTGATGGTCGGGGTTTTCAGGTAGGAACCAAACACCTTTATAGGAACTTTCTTCTGTCATTTTGTTACTGAAATATAACGAAGTTTTTCAAATCAGTACCTAAGCAGACTTTCGAACGAAAAATTATCTATGGGATATCTTGTAGCAAATGGCATTAAGCGTTAATCATAAAAAAGCCCGCTTCGTTCGAAAAAGCGGGCTTTTTTGTTAGTGAGGTCCCGAGCACGGCAAATGTCCAGTGGACATTTGAGCGCTGGTGCGTCGGATTATTCCATGATCCTTCGGGCATGCCCTGAGTCACAGATCATCAAATCGCTTTAGCGATTTGTTTCTTTTTAGTCCATTCGCTTTCAAAAGCAGAGCTTTTAGTCATCATCGGATTAACTGCGTTGATCCGCATTGGGCATGCCCTGAGTCACAATGCAAAATGTAGCGCCCTGCCTTTTCGCGAAGCAAATCGCTGAGGCAGGGCGCTATTTTTGTTTACCCATCTTCGCTTTCGAAAGCGCTGCTTTCGGCGCTACGATGTATAAACAAAAACGCCCCCGCTTTGACGGGGGCGCATTTTGCATTTATCGAGGTCCCGAGCGGATTCGAACCGCTGTAGGAGCTTTTGCAGAGCTCAGCCTAGCCACTCGGCCTCAGGACCTAATCTTGTTTTTTTATTACCCTGAGCTTTTGCCTGCTCAGCCTACCCTTCCATACCTGGAAGGGCACAGGACCTTTTTATTTTAGATTTGAGATTTTCTGAAGTTAGAAGTGAAATGGTCGCAAACCTAACTTCTTAAATCTTAATTCTTAAATCTTCCTTCTAAAGGGTAGCAAAAATACACTTTTTATGCATTCCAGCGTAAAAATCGACCCAAAAAGCCTTAAAAATATCACCTATTTCGGCTATTTGGCTGAACATTAGATCCTCAGCGCAAAACGGGCGTTTTTATTTCCTCAAATGGTTTCGGCATTTACCTGTTCGAAAGCCACCCGAGCCAATAAACACTGCGCCTTCAGCCACCTTTTGTATTTTTATCTTTTTTTTCCAATGCCGCGGGGTTCAGTCATCTATGGAAACAACCAGACTAATACTGTCCAGAAAAATTGTAAATGTCTATCAGCCAAAGATTTTTGTGTACGATCGTGGTTTTGGGGTATTGATAGTCAAAATAGTAAATTTGACTGAGCTATCCGAACAGAAGTCTTAACATTCAGAAATGTCGAAACAACTTAAAGAACATATCGGAAAATTCACAAACATTAAAGAAAATGATCTTGTTCAAATTCTTAAGTATTTCAAAAATGTAAGTTACGGGAAGAAAGAAAACCTAATGGTGGAAGGGCAAATCTGCAAGTATCATTTTTTTGTGCTGAAGGGTTGTTTGCGCAAATTTTATATCAATGACCATGGCGTGGAACAAACCACGGAATTCGCTATCGAGAACTGGTGGATTACAGATCACATGGCATTCGAACGCCAAAGAAAAACAGATTTTTATATCCAGGCAGTTGAAAAAACAGATTTACTGATGATAGATTTTAAATCGCAGGAGAACTTATTGAACGAATATCCTCAGATGGAACGTTATTTCCGTTTCATCTATCAAAGGGGTTTCGCGGCTCTCCAGATGCATTTAAAACATTTCAGTAATTTTTCTAAAGAAGAAATCTACCATATGTTCGCTAAGGTCCAACCGGAATTTGTGAAGCGTGTTCCTCAGTATCTTCTTGCATCATTCCTGGGTTTTACACCAGAATACCTGAGTGAGATCAGGGCCAAAAAGCGTTCTTAAA
>JAEUTM010000355.1 GCA_016788025.1 Bacteroidia bacterium | reverse complement strand
TTTGGTTCTATGCTTTTTATTAGCACCTGGCTCACTATATATATTATCGTTCTGTTACCCATTGCAGCTCTTGTGATTGCTCTTCTTGGAAAAAGCCTTAAAAATGCTTCGCGTAAAACAAAAGAGACATTAGGCAATCTTATTAGTGTTATTGAAGAAACCTTAGGAAGTCTGAAAGTGATCAAAGCTTTCAGTGCAGAGAAACCAATGCGTGAAAAGTTTGAAAAACTTAATCAGACTTTTTTCAGACAATCAGTAAGTGTCTATCGAAAAACGGATTTAAGCTCTCCGCTCACTGAAGTGATTGTTACAGGTATCTTAATGCTGATTCTGTTTCTTGGTGGAAAGATGGTTTTTAGCGAAGAAATATCCGGATCCGTGTTTATTATGTATTTCGCACTGGCCTCCCAGCTAGTGCCACCGATTAAACAAATCACCACCTCTTACAGTAATATTCAAAAAGGAATCGCAAGCGAAGAGCGCATCAATAAAATCCTTCTTGCGGATAATCTTATCGTTGAAAAAGAAAATCCAAAGACTATCGAATCTTTCAAAAAAGAAATCGAATACAAAAATCTGTCGTTTGCTTATCACAAAGGTGACGATGGTTATGTGCTGAGAAATATAGTCCTGAAAATTCCAAAAGGAAAGGTGATAGCGCTCGTTGGGCAGAGTGGCAGCGGAAAAACAACACTTGCGGATATGTTGCCTCGTTTTTACGATGCTGATAAAGGAGAACTTCTGATTGATGGGATTAATGTTAAGGATATGAAGATTGAGAGCCTTCGTCATCTTATTGGAGTTGTAACGCAGGAGAGCATACTGTTTAACGATACTGTTTATAACAACATCGCATTTGGAATAAACAATATTAGCATTGAGGAAGTGACTGCTGCTGCGAAAGTTGCCAATGCTCATAATTTTATCATGGCGCTTCCCGATGGATACAATACGATTATTGGAGATCGTGGCGGTAAACTCAGCGGCGGACAGCGCCAACGTTTAAGTATAGCTCGCGCTGTATTAAAAAATCCGGATATTCTTATTCTCGACGAAGCTACTTCAGCACTTGATACCGAAAGCGAAAGACTTGTTCAGGAAGCACTTGGCAACCTGATGAAAAATCGCACAAGCATCGTTATAGCACACAGACTCTCAACCATAGCAAATGCCGATGAAATTATTGTAATGCAACAGGGAGAGATTATAGAACGCGGGAATCACTCTCAACTTATCGCACTAAACGGCACTTACAAAAAGCTCTGCGATATGCAGAATTTTAAGTAACCCCTAAGGCGCTAAGATCAAGGAGAAACTATAAGATTCTTATCGAACTTAGTGCTGCTTACTGTTCTAAGTGTCTTGGCGGTAAAGATTAACAGCCCTCTATCAATAACTCCTCGCAGCAACTGAAAAAATCCCTTTTTAAAAAACCTTATCTTCATTGGGAATGAGCGGCCAATTATTTATAGTCCCAACACCCATAGGAAATCTCGAAGACATTACACTTCGCGCAATTAATACATTAAAATCGGTTGATCTCATTCTTGCGGAAGACACCCGCACCTCTTCTTTTCTTCTTAAACATCTGCAGATCGACAAGCCTTTACGGTCATATCATCAACACAACGAGCATAAAATACTGGAAGAAATTATTTCCGATTTAAATGCCGGAAAAAATATCGCCCTGGTTTCCGACGCCGGAACACCAGGCATTTCTGATCCCGGTTTTCTGCTGATTCGGCAGGCTATCAGCGCTGACATCAAAGTCACCTCTCTTCCCGGCCCAACAGCATTTGTACCCGCTTTGGTCAACAGTGGACTTCCCTGCAACGAGTTCAGTTTTTATGGTTTCCTTCCTCAAAAAAAGGGCCGCCTAACCAAACTTAAAGCCTTGGCTCTCGAAGAAAAAACATTTGTACTTTATGAATCACCATTCAGGCTTGTAAAACTTCTTGAAGAATTAAAGGAACATCTTGGCGCAGAAAGACAAGCATCCGTCTCCAGGGAACTGAGTAAAATGTTTGAAGAGAATAAACGTGGCTCATTGGAAGAACTGGCACGTTTTTATAATGCAAAACCTGTTAAGGGAGAAATAGTTGTTGTAGTTCAGGGTAATAAATTCAAGGAATCAGATGACGGAAATGAAGAATAAGTTCAGAAATATTGGTGCGCCTCCCGGAACTCTTATTTATACAGGGGATCAAAGTGGCCGCATAAAAATAAGTCTGATCGAGTTTAACGAAGCTGAGTTTTTTGAAGAGGAATTTTACGACCTCTCAGATTGCCTGTCGCGGATTAAAACCGGCATGATCAAGTGGATTAATGTGGAAGGCGTACATAACACCTCTCTGATTGAGAAAATTGGCCAGATTTATGGTATTCACCCGCTTACTCTTGAAGATATTGTAAACGTTGATCAGCGTCCAAAATTTGAGGAGTACGACAACTATGTGCTTAGTGTTATGAAAATGATCATGTACGAGGAAAAAGTACTTGCCGAACAATTGTCTCTTATCCTTCTTAAAGACACTGTTATTTCCTTCCAGGAACCTCATGGTGGCGATGCCTTTACAATCATACGCACGCGTCTCAGGCAGGCAAAAGGACGCGTGAGAAAGCTGGGAGCCGATTACCTGTTTTATTGCTTAATGGATGCTGCAGTTGATTATTATTTCAACACCGTAGAAAAAATTGGTGATAAAGTTGCGAAGGTGGAAGAGGAAATTATCAGCGAGCCGAAGGAAGAATCACTACTGGAACTTTATAATCTGAAGAGGGAGATCATTTATCTGCGTAAACAAGTCTGGCCTTTAAGAGACATGCTCAGTAACCTGCAGCGATCCGAATCAGAATTCATTTCTTCCAATAGCTTCATATTTTTCAGGGATCTCCAGGACCACACCACCCGGATTATTGATACAGTGGAAACTTATCGCGATCTTTTGAGTGGCATTATGGACATTTACCTCAGCACTAACGCAAATAAAATGAACCAGGTAATGAAAGTACTGACCATCATGTCTAGTATTTTTATTCCCGTTACATTTATTGCAGGCGTTTACGGAATGAATTTCGAATTTATGCCGGAGCTGAAATCTCCATATGGCTATGCCGGCGTATGGGTTGTAATGCTCGGCGTTATGGGAGGACTTGTGTACTATTTCAAAAGAAAAAAATGGATGTGACCATTATCACTCCATTTTCTTCTTACATAACTTCTACTGCGTCTGGATATTTTGCTTTCCAGTTTTTCAGGCTTTCTTTTGTTCTTACCATAATTACGGTTCTTGCATCTATTCTGAGCTTTACCAGGTAAGTACTACCTTTTATTTCTGATCTTTTTGCTACTGCTTTCATAATTTTTTCGAGTACTGAATTTCTTTACAAATAAACCCATTTAAGCTTATTACTAACGTTAAAATACGTCAATTAACAAGGCCTAAAAGCTTAAATAAATCAAAAAAGGCGCCTCTTTTGGAAGCGCCTTTTAATTATTGTTTGATTAAAGTCTTATTTTACCTGGTTTACCACCGCTTTAAACGCTTCCGGGTGATTCATGGCTAAATCAGCCAACACCTTACGGTTTAATTTTAAACCTTTAGAATTAAGCTTCCCGATAAACTCTGAATAGCTCATTCCGTGTTCCCTTACACCTGCGTTGATACGCTGGATCCAAAGACCACGCATAGTGCGTTTTTTGTTCTTGCGATCGCGGTATGCGTAAGTTAAACCTTTTTCGAGGGTGTTTTTCGCAATGGTCCAAACATTACCTCTTGCTCCCCAATAACCTTTGGTTAAATTAAGGATCTTTTTTCTGCGAGCCCTGCTGGCTACGTGATTGACGCTTCTTGGCATTTCTTTTTTGTTTTTTAATAGATGCTCCGGTTTGTATCCCGTTTCATCCGATTTTGGAGTTTAGTGCTCTTTCGAGGCTTGAACTAAAATCCGGGTTAAACATCTTGTTTTTACCGATAATATCTAAAAGATCTTTCGCTTAGATTCCTAACATGAATTTCACGTTCGGAGTATCAGCTGCGCTAACTAAGCCACTTTTAGCCAAACCACGTTTGCGGTCTTTTTCTTTTTTGGTTAAAATGTGACGTTTGTAAGCATGCTTTCTCTTAATCTTACCAGTTCCAGTCAGCTGAAAACGTTTCTTAGCGCTGGAATTAGTTTTTTGTTTTGGCATATTTACTTGTTTTTAAGGACGGCAAAGATATGTTTTTAATTGGTTCTACCCAAAAAAACAGGCGTTTTTTAAGGTTTAAAGTTGCCTTTTTATACAAATTAGCATCCAATCGGTCCGGGAATCTTTGAAAATGAACCAATTTGTTAAAACAGCAGTTAGCTGTTAATGCTTTTTCCACCGACATATTCGAAAAAAGAAGCTTATTAAACCCCTAACCGAAATCGTATTCATTCATTTGCCTCCAGAGCATATCTTTTAGCTCCTGGATATTTTTCTGACTTGCAGAAGAAAAGAAGATAAAGGGCACTTTGTTTTTTCCTTTCAAACGTTTATTGAGATCTTTTCTCATCTCCTCTTCCAGTTCCTCATCCATCAGATCGGCCTTACTGATAGCAAGGATGCGCTTTTTATCCAGCAATTCGGGATTGAATTTTTTTAACTCGTTCAGTAAAATCTTATACTCCTCTACAATATCATCGCTATCGCATGGAACCAGGAATAATAAACTTGAATTTCTTTCAATGTGTCTCAGGAACCTTAAACCAAGTCCTTTTCCTTCATGGGCTCCTTCAATGATTCCTGGGATATCGGCCATCACAAAACTTTTATAATCCCGGTACTTCACAATGCCTAGATTCGGAACCAACGTTGTGAAAGGATAATTCGCAATTTCGGGTTTTGCTGCACTCACCACTGATAGTAAAGTTGACTTCCCAGCGTTAGGAAATCCTACAAGACCTACATCGGCAAGAACTTTTAATTCTAATATTTTCCACTCTGTTCTGCCCGCTTCACCCGGCTGAGCGTATTGTGGATTTTGCTGTGTGCTATTTTTAAAGTTTGCATTTCCAAGACCTCCCCTTCCTCCAGGCGTTAAAATAACTTCCTGACCATCTTCGGTAATTTCAAAATGCACTTCTCCGGTTTCAGCATCTTTAGCAATTGTACCCAGAGGCACTTCTAGATATTCGTCTTTTCCCTGTTTGCCAGAACTATTTGCACTCGACCCATTCTCTCCGGCCTCAGCAATTACGTGTTTGCGGTATTTTAAATGGATTAAGGTCCACAATTGTTTATTGCCTCGGACAATAACATGTCCGCCTCTTCCGCCATTGCCCCCATCGGGTCCTCCAAAGGCTGTAAATTTATCACGGTGAAAATGGACAGAACCCGCCCCGCCTTTGCCACTCCGGCAACATATCTTCACATAATCAACAAAATTGTTATCCATCTTCGTTCGTAAAATAAAAAGCCTAACGCCGAGCGACGTCAGGCTTAATTTTTTTAAATATTATTTACGTTTTTTAGTAGCCTTTTTCTTAACCACTTTCGCTTTGCCTTTTGGAGCTGACTTCTTAACGACTTTCTTTACCGCCTTCTTAGCTGCTTTTTTCCGCTTGGTCAGGCCGGGCGCAGTCGAAGCCTTCACCACTTTAGATTTTGACTTGGTCTTTGGTGCAATCTTCTTAACCGCTTTTTTTGCAGCTTTCTTTGTAGGTTTTTTCAATACTGCTTTCTTAGCAGGCTTCGCTTTTTTTGCTACTGCTGTTTTTCTTGCTTTAGGCTTTGCAGACTTTTTACTACTAACTACCGGCTTATTACCCTTTTGTTCTCTGCGCTCTTCTTCCTCTTCAGCCTCTGCGCGTTTGATAGCATCAATCTCTAGTAACCATTCCGGTTCAATATTATCCGCGACCTCAAAATCCTGTATAGTCAGATCAAGATGCTCAAGATCTGTTTCGAGAGACGTTAAATCCATTTCAGCGTCAAGGAAAGTGATCCTGTCTGTAAGCGCTTTAAAAATTTCGTCAATAGTACCTATTCCATAAATCGAATGGAATTTACCTTGTTCGTTATAATATTTTTTTAGAGGTAATGTTTTGTCATTGTATTCCTTAATCCTTCTCCTGATTACGGATTCGTCGCGGTCATCAGCTCTTCCACTATCCTTTCCACGCAACAGAAGTCGCTTAACTAACTCTTCGTCATCAACTTCAAGAGCAAGCATTCCGCTGATGCCTGTTCCTTTTTTCTGCAACAAGTCATCCAAAGCAACAGCCTGCGCTGCAGTTCTTGGAAAGCCGTCAAAAATAAATCCTTTAGCGTTTGAATTGTCATCAAGCTTAGACTCAATCATGCCGATTACGATTTCGTCACTCACTAATTCTCCCCTATCCATTACTTCTTTGGCTCTCTTACCAAGCTCGGTACCACGAGAAATTTCTGAGCGCAGAATATCACCCGTGCTCAGATGGATCAAACCATATTTGTTGATCAGCTTTTCCGATTGTGTCCCCTTTCCCGCTCCGGGAGGGCCAAACAGTACAATGTTGAGCATTCTTTCCATGTTTTAACCGCAATAGCGCCTGCGGAGGCGGTTTTTATTTTTATGCTAATACGTGTATTTCCTTTAAATTTCTTCCTAAACCATCGTAATCCAAACCGTAGCCAATTACAAAATCGTTAGGGATTTTAAAACCGATGTAATCTACGGAATATTTTTTAGTGTAAGCCTCCGGTTTCATCAAGATGGTTGCAGTTTTTATCTGTTTTACCTTTTTCGGAACCAAAACCGCGTTTATTCTTTCAAGAGTCAGGCCGCTGTCCACAATATCTTCAATAATAACCACTGTTCTGCCTTCAATATTTTCGTTTAAGCCTATTAGTTCTGTTATTGCACCAGTGGTGCTCATTCCTTGGTAACTCGACAATTTAATAAAAGAGACCTCGCAGGGAATTTCAATTTCCTTTAACAAATCTGCCGCAAACATAAATGAACCATTCAGAACTGCAAGGAACAGAGGAAATTCATCTTTAAGCTCAATGTTGATTTGATCTGCCAGCCTCTTAACCGCTTCCGCAATTTTTTGTTGCGTAATGTAGGGTTTGAATTGTTTGTCCTTTATGGTAATGAGCTGGCTCATAATTTATAAGGGGCAACAAATATAGCGGTTTTATTGAGATTGTTATCTTTGCGCCGTGGCAGAAACCGGAAATAATGTAGACCGCGCGGCGGAGATCATCCTAGAAGGCGGTCTGGTGGCGATTCCCACTGAAACAGTTTACGGACTTGCGGCAAATACTCTCAACGAAAAAGCCATCCTGTCCATTTTTGAAGCAAAACAAAGGCCTTTTTTTGATCCCTTGATTGTTCATGTTCATAGTCTGGAAGCCGTTGGTAAATATGCAGACTTAGATGACCACCGACTTCTAAAACTTGCTAAAACTTTTTGGCCGGGGCCGCTTACTTTGCTGCTTCCAAAAAAAAATAATATTCCCTCAATTGTAACATCCGGCCTGGAAAGAGTTGCAATACGCGTCCCCAATCATGAATTGACTCTAAAACTACTTGAGAAACTTGATCTCCCTTTGGCCGCGCCAAGTGCTAATCCCTTCGGTTATGTTAGTCCGACTCTGGCACAACACGTAGAAAAACAGCTCGGACATAAGGTGAACTATATTCTCGACGGTGGTCCCTCAAAAGTTGGACTTGAATCAACCATCGTTGGAATAGAGGAAGGAAATGTTTGCGTATATCGTTTAGGTGGTTTATCTCTTGAAGAGATCGAAAAGGTGGTGGGCAAAGTAGAGTTGAGAATTAATAACTCCAGTGATCCAAAAGCACCAGGGCAGTTGAAAAACCACTATGCCCCAAGGAAGCCATTATTTGTGGGTGATTTGAGAGAGCTTTCTGAACTCCACAAAAACGAAAAGATTGCGATCATTCATTTTGGAAACAAGGAAATACCATCACATATAAAGGCATTTGACCTTTCTCCAGGAAAGGATTTGAAAGAAGCCGCGCTGAATTTATTCAGATTTTTGCGAGAAGCGGATGAGAGTTCAGCGGAAATTGTTCTCTGTGAACCATTGCCAGATGAGGGGCTTGGAAGAGCCATTAACGATAGACTGAGAAGAGCTTCGGTTCAATGATCAACACATAGTTTTCGTGTAGTACAAACCTTTCCGTTTTCTAAACTCAGGATGTACATTCCATTATTGAGCGCTGATATCGATAAACTACTTTTATCTTCGGATACAAATTCCTCCAGCACTATCCTTCCCGTCATGTCTTTAATGATAACCCGAAAAGGACCTTTTTCACTCGAACTAAAATAAAGAGTTTCTCTTACAGGATTTGGGAAAACAAGAAGCTGGTTCTGTTCTTTTTTAACTTCGGAAACAAACGTGTTCATTCCATAAGTATACCATATCGGCGAAGTCACTATCCACTGTCCGTCCTTCTGCCTGATTTCTGCAAAATAATAATATTCTTGTCCCTGCACCAATGAATTGTCAGAATAAAGCAATGTGTTGTTATTTACGGTAGACTTCGCAATCCAGGCCCAGAGCCCACCGCTTCCTTTATATCCTTTCCAGATTTTTATCGTATCGGCTTGTTCGCCATCGGGATCGTTATGTACTACCTGAAATGTTGGAAAACTGTTTCCGCCAATTATACTCCCCATAATACTTCCATTCATACTGAAATCTACCTTTACATTCGGATCATCACTTCCATAAAAATGCATTTGTTTCATGGCGGAATACAAATTCGCGCGTGTAAGTGATGGCGCCAGTATCACCAATCTGCCTCCGTTACTTCTTCCAAAATTGGTGTAATGATTATCGTGGTCATAACCGATCCCTAAATGATAACCCTGGTATAAAAGCTTTTTATAATAATTAAAATAGTTGCCGGTTGAATAATCTCCGTAACTTGTATCTGTGCTGTTGGCCAGGCCACTCCGCAACGGCATTCCTACAATGGCACTATCGTAA
>JAEUTM010000313.1 GCA_016788025.1 Bacteroidia bacterium | reverse complement strand
TCAAACAAAAAAATAAGATTTTATACCTCAGCCTCATTTTTCAGATTTAATATTCCTGATTTTTGCAATTAAGTTAGCAGCCGTTCCAATTTCTTTTAAAGTGAAATACAAAAGGCTTCCTGATATTATCATCAGCGCGAGGTACAAATACAAACTGAAAAAATTCTCGAATACAGAAAGTCCGAGGCTGAGTTTTGAAGCCGTCACTTCGTCGTCGGTTATTATCCATGTAAGTGCATTGTTGAGCATTAATACACGTGTTCCCTGCATTGCAGTTAACAGTATGATAAAACTTATCAGGGCAAAAAATGTTATGACCGCGATAAAACGTCCCCAGGATTGATTAAGCATTGCAAAACCTCTTTGGAAACACTCATAAAAAGTAAGGCTCTCGTAATAGGAAATGCAGATTAGAAAAACAAAAAACGGAAGTAGTAAATGAGCCACAAAGGTCATAAAATCCAGGCCGGTAAATATTATAAATGCAAAAACAAGCATAAGAATGAAAGTCGTGAGAAGCGTTTTAGGTGCCAAAAAGGAACCAGCGGATCCTTTACCCTCAGGCTGAAGTTTTGATTTCATAAATGAAACAAAAAGGAGGCACGACGCGGTTAAACAAAAAACCGTAAGAATGCCCAGGAGCGGGTACTCCTCGTAGTTGAACAAAAAATTGATTCCAAAGGAATAGTTTTCACCATCATGAAATAAAGTCAGGGGATTTACAGCCACAATAAAAGCGCAAATCAGTCCGAACGAGATAATCCACTTTCCAAAAAAAACAAAATTACTCAGAAGATGCCTGAACGTTTCCGTGATAATTTTGCCACTTGAATAAATCTCCGATGCATCAAATTCGAAAGGCGGTTTATAAACAAGTGCGTGATCAATCCTATCCTCTGTATTGTCTTCACGTCGTGCTACCCTGCGTGGATAGACGACAAAATAAACGATAATAAAAGCAAAGGATAAAAGTATAAATGTGAACCTCAAGACGTTTGGAATATCTGTATGTCGCGTTAAAAAGCCTTCGATAAAAGCTGCCATTACCGTAACAGGTACCACACCCATAATAATTTTAAGCCCCGTCATTCCGCTGAGTTTAAAAGCCTGGAATCTTGAATAAGTGCCTGGAAAAAGAAGTCCTTTACCCAACATCAGTCCGGCACCCCCGCTCAAAACGATGGTTGGAATTTCCAGCGCTCCATGTGTCCAGATGCCTAAAAAAGATTCCCAGAAAAGTCCTCTCTCGATAAAAAAATACTGGAACACACCAACCATAATTCCGTTGGTAATCATCACCACCAGGGTCCCGATAGCCATAAAGATGCCTGAAAAAAAAGTGAGAAAGTCCACTCTAAGGTTATTGTACAAGACACCAAAAAAAATGTGTAGTTCGTCATCCGACTTGTAGACACCCATTGCATCACCTTTCTTAATATTAGCCTCGGTCATATCAACATAACTTACACTTAAAATCTGAGAAGCGAAATTCTTATCCTGCAATGAGGTTATAATTCCCAGAGCGAAACAGGCTATAAAAATGCAAAATGAGATCAGCATTGGTCGTTTTGCTTTGTATACAGCCAATGGTAAATCTTTTTTCCAAAAATTCAGGAAACTTTGAAATCTCTTCTTGCGCGATTTATTCAGATCATTAAAAAGTACTTTTGCCGAGCCATTCAGGTAAAGCCTTACCGAACGGTTCTGGTAAAAGGTTCTTGCATAGGAGAGATCGTCCGTTATTTGAATAAAGAGTTTGGCTGTTTTGGAAGGATCTCCGTCATTTTTAAGAAGATTATTTTCAAACTCAAGCCACTTTTCTTTATTTTGCTTTATAAATTCGGATTCCTTCATGGGCAAAGGCTCTTTGCGACCCAAATTACATAAAAAATGAAGAACATAGAAATAACCACTTCACAAAATGTAACCATTCAGTATAATCTTGCAAGCCCTGTAGAACGTACTTTATCGTTTCTTCTGGATGCAACACTTTTAACAGTGTTCTATTTTTTATCGCAGCTACTGCTTACGATTTTTTTTCCATCGGTTGTTGATTTGCTCCTTTATGTTTTTGTTCTTCCCATCATCATTCTTTACAGCCTTGTGCTTGAACTCTGGAACAACGGCCAGTCAATAGGAAAAAAAGTATTAAAAATCCGAGTGATTCGTCTCGATGGAGAAAATGTTCGTTTTCTTGACTATATGATGCGCTGGATATTCAGAACTCTTGACATTTATGGATCTTTAGGCGGCGTTGCTATTTTGAGCGTTATTTCGTCACAGTACGGCCAGAGGCTGGGTGATTTGCTCGCCAACACAGTAGTTGTAAATATTGGTAAGAGCGATCGTTTAACACTTGACAAACTTCTACAATTACATGAAACACGTGACCATAAAATTACTTATCCGCAAGTGATTAAGATACCTGAAGACGCCATGCTTATTGTAAAAGAAACTCTGAGCAAATGGGCGCGGCAAGACAATGACGCGCATGAGGAAGCGTTTAATCTCCTGGTAAAAAAAATGGAAATAGCACTCCAGGTAAAATCAGGAAAAGACAAGGAACAGTTCTTAAGAACCCTTCTAAAAGACTACATTATTCTTACCAGATAAGCCATTCAAGCCGTCGCAGAATTCACCTTACGCCATGAGATGCGGAGAATAAGGAGATTAATCTCCGCAAAAATGCGGAGATTAATTTGATAATGCGGAGATTAAACCATATATTTACCGCAAAAATGCGGAGAATATATATATACCAGCAAAGCGGCTGGCCCCGGTTTACTTGGGACCAGGAAGCTGTTTGGGCACTGATACCGGCAATCAGGCACAAACAAGGGCGTCTCCGCGGCTTTATGGAAGCTCTTGGTTTTGCATTAAGAGACGAGGCCTCGTTAAAAACCCTTACTCTTGATGTTCTTAAATCGAGTGAAATAGAAGGTGAAGTTTTAAACGCAGAACAGGTACGATCATCTATTGCGCGAAAACTAGGGATGGACATAGTAGGGCTTGTACCCGCAGACCGAAATGTAGACGGGGTGGTAGAAATGATGCTGGATGCAACCCGGAATTATAAAAAAAAACTCAGGCAGGAAAGGCTTTTTGGATGGCATGCTTCGCTCTTTCCGAGTGGCCGAAGCGGTATGCATAAAATAACTGTTGGTAAGTGGAGAGGTAACGAACTTGGTCCGATGCAGGTGGTGTCGGGTGCACTAGGAAAAGAAAAAATACATTTTGAAGCGCCTGACTCTCGTTCGGTAAAAAAAGAAATGAAAACTTTTTT
>JAEUTM010000312.1 GCA_016788025.1 Bacteroidia bacterium | reverse complement strand
TTTAAGCCCAAATTTCATTTACAACATGCCGACGTTGCCAACAGAAGCAATCACAGAGGCTGGTATTGATTATTCACAACTGAAGCCATTAAATAAAAAATTAAAATTTGTCAAAGTTTCGCCGGAGGTAATTTTTAAGGCTCCTAATGTAATTATTTGGGAAAACATTGGAGAGAAAAATTTACCAGTCTTTTATAATGAAAAATCATTTTCATTTAAGCATAAACTTATAGGAATTGGATCCCAAACTAAAGACAAGAATATTCTTAAAACTATCGTTCGATCCTTTGAGAAGCATTCGGATTTTTACAGATTTTACATCTATTCAACGAGCAGCCAGGTTCTAATTAACCTCAATACAGCAATATTAAAAAATGACCTGATGCAACTTCCTTTTATCACGGAAAGTGTTAAAGCAAATTTTTCTTCCTTTGATAAGAATATTATCTCTGATGTAAATGATTACATGCAAGACTTTATTAGGCATGGGGAAAGTTCGAAAGCATTAAAACGCATTTTACATAATAGGCTTGAGGCTATAATGATTAATTATGGAGCTGAATTTTCAAATGTTTTAAATCTCATTTATGAAAATAGAAATAAGAAGTTTAGATTGAGTGATGTAGTTTCATTAGGTAGCTCTTTTATCGCAGCAATTTTTAAGTATGATGCGAATTCTAACGCACCTGTTTTTCATTCTGATAATTCAAGGTTAAATCTAACCGAACTTACTGATATAGAAATCTCAAAACAATTAGCAGTAAATAGAATAATAAAAATATATCCTGAAAAAGATACTGTTGTTTTTATTAAACCAAATCAATATAGATATTGGCTTTCTTTAATTGCTTATCGAGATGCTGATAAATGTTTCTCTGACTTATCTAAAATGGGTTATTAATGATAGCAGAAGAATTTGACAGCAATTATGAACCCAGTTCAAGTATTCCGAAAGGGACTACTTTAAACTACATTTTAAAAACGATGAAAGAAGCTCCGGTTGGATTTAAAAAAGCTTTGACCAATCCAAAGTTAATTAAGCCGTTGAATGAAAATAAACTCACCCAGATTTTGGTTGAACAAATTAATGCCCTTTTATTAGAAGGAGGAATCCCGATTTTAGCTCAAAATCAATATAGTGATGTGTTCTATGGTTCAAAAGGAGTTCCTGATTTTTATTTTTCTAAAATAGAAAAAGGAAAAGTAAATGAGCCTTTATTCGTTGTCGAATCTAAAGTCTTACCTGCCCCGCCTCCTAAAGAAAGGGAAAAGGAATACGTAATTGGAGATAAAAACAATGGTGGCATTGAAAGATTCAAGTCATAAAAACACGGTAAAGGACTGGATGAATGCGCCTTAATTGGATTTATCGAAAAAAATGATCACTCCCATTGGCTCAAAACTATTAACTCTTGGATTACAACGCTCACAACGTCTACGACACATTGGAAAGCTGATGAAGTTATAAGTTCAATTCATTTAGACAAGAACTTTGCCTATCTACATTCTATTGCTCATAAAAAATCTTCTGATTTGAAGTTACATCATCTCTGGATTTTTTAAGTTTTGACCATCAACTAAAAGCAACCCTCTTTTACAAGCACATTTGGCGCTTCTTCTCAAAGGCTTCCATGATGCCTGACACACAACCTCGCTCAAAAGCCTACAAGGCTTTTGCCGAGCCAAATAAGCTTGCAAAATCTCTTTATTCTGCATACGTGTTCTGATTTTTTTGACATATGTGCTGTATCTTTAATAAAATAATTCATTATTCATAAGGAATTCATGCAAGGGCCATTACCAATTTTAAAACTAATTGTCTTCTTAACATTTTTGTTCCAGCATTACCATGGACAAAAAAAGGATACAAGTAAACGATATATTGAAAAGATTATCATTAAATCGGATACTTCGATAACATCGCTAAAATTTACTTTAAAAAACAAATTCAACAGAATTGAAATTTTTGAAAGAGATACAATACGAAATCTATCTTTGTGCTATAACGACTTTGTCACACTTAGTATTACGTTTAACGACAAGGTTTTTCAAATAAACGAATTCAATAAGTATTTTTCCTATTGTGATTTTGCACACACCGTAGAAATCAAGTTAAGTAAGGAAGGGGTGTCGTGTACGGAGCTAATGCAATTTGACGGGCGAAGTGGAGCAGACTATAGTTATGCTTTAAATTGTAATGACCTAAATGTGCCTCAGAAGCACAACTTTGTAAGCATTTTCACTTCTGGCAAAATCATTTCGGAAACTGAAATTTATCAGACTTTAACACATTAATATTTTCGATGAACATCTAAGACCGTATAACCGCGGTCCTTCCGCCAATTGTACAATTAAGTCTTTATGCACGCGCGACCTGTTTTTTCAAAGGTTGGTTTCGCCGGGGAATTGTTGGCTGCGTCGCATTTTACCCTTTTGGCATCTGGACAAATTAACTACCTTTAAAATTCGGGCGGTGGTCTGAGATACGACCAGCGAGAAGCCGCCATTCCTTAGCTCTGAAACACAATGACACAGCGACAACAACTCGACCAATTGGGTTTTACAATTCTCAACGATATTTTCTCAAACAAAGAGATCGAAAATATACTTAACGCTCTCAAATCTGCGGATACTTCTAAAGCGACTTTCAGAAAAACAGAGGACCTCTTCGCTATTCGTCAATTTCTTAAAGAAGTTCCGGCCATTTCTAAGCTGGTGTTCACAGACAAATTCAACGCTGCAATAAAAATGCTATTAGGCGAAAATTATTTTGTAGTTAAGTCTATCTACTTCGATAAACCCGAGAAATCAAACTGGTTTGTTTCTTACCATCAAGACTTAACGATATCCGTTGACAAAAAAATGGAGATAGAAAACTATGGGCCCTGGACGGTAAAACAAAATCAATTTGCCGTGCAACCACCCTTAGATATTTTAAAAAGTATCTATACAATTCGCATTCATCTGGACAATACTGATGCCGAAAATGGAGCCTTGAAAGTTGTTCCAGGCTCCCACCTTAATGGCATTTATAGACCTGAGACCATTGACTGGACAAAAGAGAAGGAAACAATTTGTTGCGTTCCAAAAGGCGGTATTATGTTGATGCGACCTCTTTTACTGCATAGTTCAGGCAGGACAAACAATAACAAGCGAAGAAGAGTGATTCACATAGAACTTTCAAACGCAGACCTGGCGCATGGGTTGAACTGGTCAGAAAAATCCGAGATTGAGCAGTATTGAGGCCATTTTTTGTACTTTAAACTAATTATCCACATGTCAGCAAATAAAACACCCCTACCCTTTTTACTTCTTTTTCTTCTGTTTGGGTGCACTATTTCCCATTCCCAAAATGCGTTTGTGATTGACACATCCAAACATCTTTATTCCGCAAATCGTGATACACTACCCTACAGGCTTGTGTATCCGCAAGAACAAGATCCTGCGAAAAAATATCCCCTACTCGTTTATCTGCATGGCATGGGTACTCGTGGCAAAGACAATGAAATGCCCCTGCAAAAATTCTCTACCTTTCTTGGGGATTCAACACCGCTGGCAAAACATCCCTGTTATATTTTAATTCCTCAGTGTCCCGAAAAAGATGTGTGGGTTTCCTTTCCAAATTTTCCCAAGAGTCTGTCTGCAAGCGCCGAACCCAGTCCGGCTACTGAAAATGTTTT
>JAEUTM010000304.1 GCA_016788025.1 Bacteroidia bacterium | reverse complement strand
TTATGAAGGGAGAAAGTCAACCACACTGGGAACATAGGGTACCGAGACAGACAAAAATAGTTGAGCCGAGGATCAATATAACTTTCCGGATAATCTTGGGGAGCCAGGAAACAACAAACAAGAGACAAGAATAGAATCACTCGTTAAAGAAACAAACAGGACTATCTTACTTCTTGCATCCTGGTTCTTGATTCCAATGAATTTAATTCCCTCCCGGGCGATTCGGTCTCATTCCTGGCGGTGGCCCACCCGGGAAAGGACTTTTCTCCTCATCCGTTTTTGGTGGAGTTCCATTCTTGAAATTTTTTAAGGTATAGGTCAGGGTGAACATCAGGTATCTCCTCAGAACATTCGTATAACTATCTTCCGTGTAAGCGCCTGTAACTGTTCTGCTGATACTACGATTCTGATTCAAAATATCAAAAACAGAAACTTTGGCTTCAAAGGCTTTATTTTTACCAAACTTGTAGCCCACATAAGCATTCCACAGATAGTATTGCTGGTTAAAGCTTTGGCTCAGACCATTGTAAATAGTATTGCTGATATCGGTATTAAAAACAACACCTTTCCAAAATATCCAGTTAAGTTTAAATGTTGCGGTGTGAGTGAAATAACTATTGTCTGATTGTTTTTGCTCGGAATTTTTCACAATGGTATAATTTCCATTATAACCCAGGGAAAAATCGAGATTTTCGCTTATGTTACTTCCAATATAAATACCTCCGCTGGTCGCATAACTTCCCGAATAATTCAGTGCGTTGTTGATGATCGAAGGTGTGCGATTGTAGTTAACCCCGGCGTTAATATTCATATTGCTTTTTAGCTGCTTTAAAGGAAAACCGTACACCAGAAACATTCGCCCGCTATAATAACCATCTAAATTTACAGGTTTGGTGAGCTGGCTCCCGGCGCGGATAAGGGAACCTTGAAGCACCGTATCGTTTTTCAGAATATAGGTTGCACTGCCAATATAATCCTCTGTCAACCCGGCGTTCACAAAGATCATTGCGTTGCGGGATGTCTGAGGATTAAATCCTCCGAAACGCATGAAGATACTATTCTCAAAGGTTTGTTTTAAAGCAGGATTACCACTTCTTACCTGTAGAGGATTTGAAATATCGACCACACTTTGCAACTGACTTACATTGGGAATATTGGTTGAACTCCGGTAATTGACGCGAAGATTTTTTGTTTTATCGAACTTGTAGTTAAAACGCAGATTTGGGAGAACATTAAAAAAATCCTGGTTAATTTCCAGAGGCGCGGGAAAGGTCTGCGAACCCTGTAAGGTTGCCTGCTGAGCATCCGCCCCGAAGGTAAGATTGATTTTGTCTTTTTGAAATTTGTAACTCAAGCCACCACGTTGTGTCGTATAGGTATTTGTGTATTTGTTTGAAAGGTTTGTATTGAAGGAATCATAACCATCGCCAGCCGCGTTAAAATCGTAAGTGCTTTTATCGGATTTACTTTCCGTAATGGAAGGATTATAACTCAGCTGAATTTGTGAGGCTTTCCCAAGGGGTTCGGTATAGGATAAATTGGGAGAAACTTTTTTGGTGTAACCGTAAGTTCCAAATTCCTGGTCAAGTCCTGATGCAATGGTGTCGTTAAAAAGATTCTGCGACAAATAAGATCCATTGTTATTCCTCTCGCTCAACTGTGTATTTACATTTAAGGAAATTGTCCTGCCCCGCTTTTCAAATTTATGTTGATAGAGGAGATTATTTGAAAAATCGTAACCCTTGTTGTTGTTTTTAGAATCGGTTGACGTACGACTTTTTACAACATTATCCAGCACAGTATTGCTCGCGCTGAGAGCACTGCTAGCCCTGTTATCCTGGAGACCGAAGGATGGAACAATAGTTAATTTGTTTGATGAATCGATATTATATTCGAACCGGAAATTAACGCGGTGATTTTGATTGATGTTGCTTGTATTATTGCTTTGATTGTAGATCGCACGATCGTCGGTAAAATATGTGCGTGTGATCCTGGAAACATTTCTATTGTCGCCGTAATTGTAAAAATAACTTCCCGACACATTTATTTTTTTTCCCCATTGATCACTGTAATTTAAGCCGGTGGCGTGCGTTGTTGTGTTCCCATTCTGAGGGGATGTCATGAGGGAAGAAGATCCTTCTCCACCCTGCCTGCCGCCGCCTCGTCCCGAGTTGCCTGCAGAACCTCCCAAAGCACCAGTAATATCAGAGGCGGAAAAATTCTGCTGATTAATGTTGTTTGACAATAACAATAAAGACAGCCGCTGTTTGTCCTTAAAATTATTAAGTGTTAGTCCTGACTGGTAACGCGCTTGTCCCTCCTCATCTGCACCTCCCCCGCCATAAATTCGACCGAACTGACCTTTGTTCTTTCCTTTTTTTGTAACAATGTTGATTGTTTTTTGAGGGTCAGTGTCGTTAAAGCCGGTGAAAGCGGCCTGATCACTCATCTTGTCAAATACCTCCACCTTATCAATCACATCAGCCGGAAGATTTTTCAGAGCGGCATTGGGATCATCCCCAAAAAAAGGCTTACCATCCACCAATACTTTTTGAACTGTTTCACCGTTTACCTTTACACCACTGTTATCGGAAGTGACACCTGGCATTTTTTTAATCAGATCCTCTGCGCTGGCGTCGGGATTTGTTTTAAAAGCACCCGCATTAAAAGCAGTTGTGTCTCCCGATTGTTTTCCACGTTCCTGAACTGTCACCACATCCACCTCTTTAAGACTCCTGGCCTTTGATTCACGAAGCACCATCTTTCCCAGTTCAACCGGAGTGTTTTGTGTACTGACAGGATAGTATTGTTTTACACCAAAATAACTGATGTGGGTGAGCACAAGAATATATTTTGTATTGGGTTCGAGCCGGACCGCAAATTCACCATTAGCTCCACTCACAGCTCCGGTAACCAGTGAAGAGTCCTTTGCAAGAACCCTGATCGTAGCCCCGGGAAGAGTGCTTCCATTTTCTTCTGTGATTGTGCCGGTTAAAACTACCTGCGCTTCGGTTGCCAGGCAGGCGAGGCTAAACAGCAAATAAAAGAAACTATGGACAGAATTAAATCTCATTGAATTTAAGTACAAAAGTAGAGACTTTAGAAGTAACTGAACAGCAAATAGAAGAAAGTTGAAAATGTGTAGACGTTTGCTTCAAAAACAAGGCCAGACTTAATGGATAGAGCGGGTTTCAAGAAATTTGTTGAATTTGTCTTTATACTGATCCGCAATTGTAATCCGTTCTTCCTTTATTAAAATCTGACCGCGTTCGATACTGTTTATTTTATCGAGCGCAACAATAAATGATCGATGTACCCTCATGAATTTATCTTCCGGCAATTCCTCTTCCAGCAACTTCAGGCTCATCAACGTCAACACCGGTTTAGGTTGCGATAACAACCAGATCTTAATATAATCTTTTAATCCTTCAAAATAGTACACATCATCCAGATTTATCTTTACCTGTTTATACTCCGACTTCACAAAAATGTAATTCTTTTCAACAGGGCCAGGATTTGGATCGCGAACGCTATGAAGGTTCGCGACCTTATTGGCTGCAACCAAAAACTCCTGGTAACTGAATGGCTTTAGAAGATAGTCCACCGCACTAACTTTAAATCCTTCGAAGGCATAATCTTTAAAGGCGGTGGTAAAAATAATTTTAGTTTCCGGAGAAAGCGTTTTGCTGAATTCGATACCATTCATGTCGGGCATCTGAATGTCGAGAAAAACAAGATCTATTTTTTCTTCGTTCAGAATTTTCAACGCTTCCACAGCACTGTTAAAGGTTCCCCTATGATCGAGGAAAGGTGTTTTCTGAACGTAAATTTCCACGAGTTCAGAAGCCAGAGGTTCATCGTCGATAATTATGCAGGATATCTTTTTCACTATTCTGTACTGATTTCAATTCGTGCTATAAAATTATTCCCGTCAAGCCTGGTTTCAAAAACATGTTTTCCGGGATACAGAAGGTCCAGTCGTTTTTTCAAATTCACCAAACCAATACCAGAACCGCTTTTATCATTTTCATTTTTTGGAAAACTAGTATTGCTGGAGGTAAAAGCGACCTTATTTCCCGATTGTTTAAGTTCAAAACGGATTGTGGAACCTTGTGTCGCTGAAATGCCATGTTTAAAAGCATTCTCAATGAGTGAGATAAATAAAAGCGGGCTCACTTCCACTGCATCGTTGATAACCGTAAAAGAACTGCTAACCTCGGTTTTTTCGGCGGTTCTCAGCTTCATAAGACGAATATACTCCTTCATAAAATCCACATCATTTTTGAGTTTTGTGGTTGCAGTGTTTGTTTCATAAAGAATATAGCGCATTAATTTAGAAAGGCCATGAACGGTTTCCTGTGCCATTGTCGGCGATTTTTCTATCAGTGCGTATATTGTATTCAGAGAATTAAAAAAGAAATGCGGTTGCAACTGGTATTTCAGATTCATCAATTCGTTATGCAATACATTTTTCTCCTGTTCCTTTTTCTTAGACTCCGCACTTGCCCATTTTTCCGTTGCCCGTGTAGCAATTGCTATAATCATAGGGATCAACATCGAAATGGTATCTTTGTAAACGAAATACTCCGTGGGCCAGGGTTTTGGTAAGGTTGCTGCGGTTACGTACCTGGCATTCAGAAAATCGCGGATCTGAAGGTGGATCAAAACCAAAACTGCAGTGATAAGGAGATTAATTCCGGTAAAAGACCAAAGCCTTTTTTTAACGAGAAATTCATCGATAAGCCAAAGGTAATTGATGTAAAAAATAATAGCTGAGAAAAATAATGGGATCCAGGTGAATTTCAAAAGGCGGATCAGGTCCGGTGATTCGTTAGACGAAAGTAAATAAGGGAACATTAGCAGGAACACCCAGATGAATAAATGAATACTCAGTCTGAAAAAGGGTCTATTTCTGGTATTCTCAAACATAATTTACCGCGCAGTTTATAAATATATCAAAAATTAGTTACAGCCGGTTAATCCGGGCTTCAGCTCATTTATATTTTGTCCCGAAACCTTACTCAAATCCGGCTCTTTAAATGCTTCCTCATAAAAATGCATCATCGAACTAAGGTTCTCCCGAAACTGATAGTTTTTAACCACATGTTCCCTGGCATTCTTTCCAAGAGACTGGCGTTGAGCCTTTGACGATGAAAGCCTGATAATGGCTTTTGCCAGTTCCTGGGGATTTTCTTTTTCTATTATTATTCCGGTTCCTGGTTTTACGATTTCTATCATCCCCGGCACTTTACTTACAATTACCGGTTTTTCGCAAGCCATGGCTTCCAGCACTGATACTCCAAAACTTTCATCAACAATGGTCAGATTTAAAAACATATCAAAACACTGGTGATGGCTCAACACTTCCGAATGAGGTACCTTTCCGGCAAAAACTACTTTATCTGCAATGTTGTATTCCTCGCAAAGCTTTTTGTAATGATCAATCCTGCTACCGCCTCCAACCAGATGCAATTCAAAATGTAGCAGCGGAAGACAGCTTTGCACGAGTCTCACTGCCTGCAGCGCGATTTCAATTCCATAAATATCTTCCATGCCTTTTACAATGCCAATCCTGAGTTTAAGATGTGGTGTTGAGTGCAATGAAGGCTTAAAATAATGTGTGTTTACACCAAAGGGAACCACCTCAATTTGTTTTGAGGTGTACATTTTCATTTGATCCCTAAGTGCCAGACTGGTTGAAAATAGCTTGTCCGCTTTTTTCAGCGTCCATTTCAGCAACCATTTATGAAGGATACTTCGTTTTGGAAACTCGAATACATCGGAACCCCAGGCAGATATAAAAAAAGGTTTGAACCTGCTTATGGCACCTATAAAACCATAACTACTTGCATAGTGAGCGTGCAGAATATCGGGACCGAATAAATGGATGGTGTTTAAAAGCTCTTTCCGCTTAAAAAAATAACCAAGTTTAGCGGGTAAAATATCAGGAAGTTTTTTACCTGAAGCCTGCCTGAGAACCTTGATGTTTTGATGCGATTCATACCAGGCATTGTTACTATGGTTTAAACTAAAAATTCCAACATGGCATCCCTGGTCAGCAAGAGCTATGGCCCATTTCTGGGTGTGAGAGGATGCAATATCGGCGAGAAGTAGAATTTTCCTTTTCATGGATGAATAAATAAACCGAAAAAAGAAAGTGTAAAAAAGCTTTGATTTATCACACACAAAATCCACGCTCAGGTAGGCTACACTTCCCTTTTTTCGGTAGGCTTTTAATATTTAGTCACTTTGACCATGATAAAGAACAAAGGTTTAATCGGTGCTTTTAAAGGTTCCTAAAAACCATAAGCCGGAACAAGGTGCAAAAACTAACAATCTTTAGCTGCCTTGGTTCCGGCTATGTGGCAGACCTCTTTGACATTTCAAAGGTAAATGCAGGGTGCATTCGCCGACAATTGAAATAGAAGTTTGGCCCAATTTTATAGACAAAATCGCTTAGAGAAACTCCGATAGAAATTCAAACGTTTAATAATTTTTCAAATCTTCTCGCTCATGAGTGCAGGCATATTCATTTTCCGGTTATTTTTGGCTGACTAAATGAGATCCCCAGGCATTTATTTCTTATATATTCTCTTTTCCTTTGCTTTGTCGCTTGAAACCAGCGCGCAGGCAAAAAAATACACCCATGCAGACACTTTAAAAGGAACCTATTCAAAACAACGATCGTGGTGGGATGTGCTTCATTACGACCTCCATGTGAGCTTTAATGCCACAGACAGCAGCGTTAAGGGATATAATCGCATCGACTACAAAGTGCTTGAACCGTATGGTGTTCTTCAGCTTGATCTGATGGAGCCCATGTCGATTGACAGTGTTATCGAAGGAAAGTCGCGTTGTTATTGGATCAGGGATGGAAATTCATGGTTTGTGTCTCTGCATAAAGAACAAATGCGCGGGGAAATTAATAACATTACCGTTTTTTTTCATGGCAAACCACATGTGGCAGTGATGCCTCCCTGGGATGGTGGAGTGATCTGGTCGAAAGACCCAAAAGGCAACCCCTGGATTTCTATTGCTTGCCAGGGAATGGCCGCACAGGTTTGGTTCCCTAACAAAGACCATATGCTGGACGAAGCGGATAGTTGTGATCTGTACGTTACCTGTCCCAAAAACCTCATCACTGTGTCCAATGGTCGTCTTAAATCCATTGATATGAATGATCAGGGATCTGTGTTCCATTGGAAAACGGTGAGCCCTATCAACAACTACAACATTATACCTTACATAGGGAAATACGTCAACTTCAAAGACACTTTGCAAGGTGAAAACGGCCCATTGGATCTCGATTTCTGGGTGCTTGAGGATAATTTCGGAAAAGCAAAAAAACAATTTCAACAGGTAAAACCAATGATTCATTGTTT
>JAEUTM010000294.1 GCA_016788025.1 Bacteroidia bacterium | reverse complement strand
TGTTATTGTGAGTGAAAGCACCGATCTTAAAAAAATAATCGATACCTGTACACTGGGGGCTTTTTCATACAGTGGACAAATTTGCATTCACGCGCAACGATTTATAGTTCATAAAAGTCACTATGCGAATTTTGTAAAATTGATGAGGCAGAAAGCAGAAAAACTTGTGCAGGGCGATCCCTTAAAAAATGACACACAGATCTCTGTGATGATTGACGAGGAAAATGCTAAGCGTGTTGAACAATGGGTGAGCGAAGCCATAAAAAAAGGAGCTAAACTTATTTGCGGTGGAAAACGAAAAGGTAATTTCTATGAAGCAACTATTCTAAGCAATACCACCAAAGCTATGAAAGTGTGTTCGGAGGAGGTTTTTGGTCCCGTGATTTGCATAGAATCTTACGAAGAAGATATTAGTAATGCTGTGAAGTTTATTAACGACACTCGTTTTGGTTTACAATGCGGCGTGTTTACGGACTCGGTTTCTGAACTGGACTATGTGTTCAGATATGCTAAGGTTGGAGGAGTAATCCATAATGATGTTCCTACCCTCCGTTTTGATCAAATGCCTTATGGTGGTGTAAGAGACAGTGGCCTTGGCAGAGAAGGCGTGAAATATGCGATAAGGGATATGATGGAAGCAAGGGTTTTAGTTAAATAGTATTGTTTTTATGGAATAAATTATTATTTTAGTTATACAAATCCCCTTTGTTCAATAACTAAAAAATAAGCCCATGAAAAAAAATTACATCTTGTTTCTTGCTATTATTTTAGCATTATTGCTTCAATCAAAACTATTCTCCCAATGTGGAGCAATTACTCCTCTTGGTAGTGCGTCGAACATGTTTACCCTGATACGGAATAGTACAAGTTCCATTGCGGCAAACAAAGCTCTTAATACGATCGTAATGATCCATAGGAATGACGCAACTGCCTTTGGAGGAAACAGTGGGCATCTCAGATGCGATATATCTACTAATGGCGGCGCAAACTGGTCATTAAATCAGGGGGTAATGAACCCGATCTGCAATAATCCCGCAAGATATCCGAACGTAGCCATTTACAATCCTGCGAATAATACCAATACAGCCAGCGCTTATTTTAGCTATATGGCGCCAACCATAAGCACCGTAACCGCCGGCTGGGCTAACATAATTGCTACTGGTGTAACACAATCTAACGGTTCGTCGGGTGCTACAGAAACGTATAACCAAAACGGAATTGGAGGCACTCAATACCAACCAAGTTCCCTTGTTACAGGATCGACTGGTGTTCTTTGGGCGATTGACTGGGTAAGCACCGGGAATGGCTTCAGTATTTATAAAGGCGTTTGGAACAGCGGTCTGTCGGATGTAGTATGGAACGTTAATTATTCTGTAACCCCTGCTTATAATTATTTAGCCAATGCTGTGGATGGAGACATGAACGTAGCCTTCGATCCAACGGGTACCATCGGTTATTTTTGTTTTGCGGCTCACCTAACCACAGGGCCAAGCGATCCAACCATTTACCCTGTTTTATACAAAACAACTGACGGTGGAGCATCCTGGACCGGTCCGATTATTGTTGACATAACGAAATTCAGTTGTATTACTACTAATACCGCAAGCGGTTATTATCCTTCAATAACGCCTGGATCTGACTTGGTTGTGGATGCCAGTGGGAACCCACATATTATCACAACGCTTGGAAACTCCAGTAGTTATGTTTTCAACTACAGCCTCTGGCATCACATGTACGATATCACTCTGAAAAACGGACTCTGGGTTGCGTACGACCTGGGAAATGCAAACTGTGGACCTTATACACCAGCAGCCGGAGCAACACAGTGGTTATCGCCGCAAGCCGGAAGAACAGCTGATGGAACAAAAGTGTTTTTCACCTGGGCCGACAATTCCTCTGCATCCGTGGGTTCTTCTAACAGCAGTCCTGATTTGTTCGGAAAAGCATTAAATGTTACTACCGGTTCATGGACTCCTACAAAAAATTTTACTTCATGCAACCCCAATGCTACAGGAAAAATATTCTGGTCGCATATTGCGGCAGAAGTTTTAGAGCCAAACTCGACGACATTCCTTGTTCCGACCATGTATGGAGAAATGTCAGGGGGTGACCCAAATAACGCGGCCACATTCAAATACCTTGACAACGTAACTTTTGCAACAAGCGAATTCACGATTACTCCTCCTCCTGCAACGGTTACAATTTCACCCCCAGGTCCACTTTTGGTTTGTCAAAACGGTAGTTTGACCTTAAGTGTATCCAATACAGCTCAAGCCGTATGGAGCAACAGTGCCACTACAACGAGCATTACTATCTCTTCAGGAACCGTTTCCACCTATTCGGTAATTGCACAGGTTGGTTGTAATGTGGGTACTGCAAGTGTGGCGGTTACTAATATGACTGTAAATGCCAGTGCCGTTACGCCAAGTGTATGCCCGGGTAATATGGCGAATTTTATGAGTGTTGGAAACGCTCTTGGTTATACCTGGACCCCAGGTTCTGTAACGGGGACAAACGTTAGTCTGGGTCCGCTTTCAACCAATGTGGTAACGTTAACAGCTCTGGGAAGCGGTAGTTGCACCAGCGAATATACCGTTCCAATTAACATCCTGCCTGTTCCCACTCTGACCATAGCGGGTAATAATACTATTTGCGCAGGATCTACTTTAAGTCAAACTGTATCCGGTGCGTCCACCTATTTATGGAGTGACAACTCCACTTCAGCAACGTTTACAGACATACCAACGTCAAACACCACCTATACTGTAACAGGCACCGCGGCGAACACCTGCACCAATACACAAACCGTAAGTGTGTACATTAAACCAACTCCTACTATAAACATTGCCTCAACATCAACTGTTGCTTGCGTTGGCGAGACAATTGGGGTGCTGGCTACAGGAGCAAGTTCGTTCCAATGGGCGGGTGGACCGGCAACAGGAGCGTATACAATCACAGCTGGTACAACCTCAGCTTATACAGTAACAGGTACCGGCACTAATCAATGTCAAACAGACAAAGTACTTAATCTAACGATTTATGCCATTCCGAATTTAACCATTACCGCTGCCAGACCTAAGTTCTGTAAAGGCGAGAAAATCAAAATAACGGCTTCCGGTGCCAGCACTTATACCTGGTCGGGCCCCGCTTCTTTTCCGAGTCAGGTTAACTCAACAGTACAGGTAAATCCTACTGTTACCACGACTTATACAATTATAGGAAAAAGCACCGACGGCTGCAGGGACACCATTGCGTACGCGCTTGTGGTAGATGCTTGTGCGGGTATTGACAATTTTGGAACTCAGAGTTCATCTGTTAGTATTTACCCCAATCCTGCAAAAGACGAGTTTACTGTGAAATCGGAATTTGAAATGAAACTGACTATTTTTAACGAGTTAGGACAGTTTGTAAAAACTGTTTCATTAACCGAGGAAAACAGCTACCAGGTTGAAGTCAAAGATCTTGAGCAAGGCATTTATTTTATAAACGGGCAAAATTCTGAGGGTGCCGTACGACAGAAAGTTATCATAACGCACTAAACAGCTTTTTGAGACTTTATTAATAAAAGGGATCTGATCAGGTCCCTTTTTTTTTAGAATTTAGGGCAATTATTTCCTCAACCTGATTAATCATTTATCTTTGTATACTTATTTAAAGCGACACTAATGGGAAGAATTTTTGAAACGCGGAAAGCCACTATGTTTAAGCGTTACGCCAAAATGGCTAAAGCTTTTACGAAGATAGGAAGGGAAATTGTAATGGCTGTAAAGATGGGAGGGCCGAACCCGGATTCTAACCCCCGCCTGCGTATGGTTATTCAAAACGCCAAGGCCGTAAATATGCCAAAGGCGAATGTTGAATCGGCTATTAAGCGCGCGAGCGAGAAAGATTCGAGCAATTACGAATTAGTAGTTTACGAAGGTTATGCGCCACATGGCGTGCCGGTATTGGTTGAGTGTACTACAAACAATCCGACAAGAACGGTGGGAAATGTTCGTATGTACTTTAGCCGTGCTAACGGTGCTTTGGGAACAAACGGCTCTGTTAGTTTTATGTTTGAACACATTGTACTCTTCAAAATAGAAGCCGGGAATCTGAATAAGGATGATCTTGAACTGGATTTAATTGATTTCGGTCTTGAGGATATAAATTATGATGAAGAAAACAAACAATTCATTATACAGACCCAGTTTACCGATTTTGGAAAAATGCAGGCCGCTCTGGAAGAGCGCAAAATAAACGTTATTGAATCAAGCAAGATCTATACACCCACTACAACCAAAGAACTAAGCCCTGAACAGGAAGCTGAAGTAATGGCCATGATTGAAAAAATGGAGGACGACGACGATATTGAGGCCGTTTATCACAACATTGCCTAGGGTGGAGAAACTTTGGAGAATACATAATACAAGCGACAGCAAAATTCTTGATACGCTCAGGGATGAACTCCACGTTGATCGTATTATTGCCCAGTTATTGTCGGCAAGAGGCATCGACAGTTTTGAGGGTGCCAAAACTTTTTTTCGTCCCGAACTGAGCCAGCTCCACGACCCTTTCCTGATGAAAGACATGGACAAGGCAATTGCCCGAATTAACCGGGCAATACACAATAAGGAAAAAGTTTTGATTTACGGTGATTACGATGTAGACGGGACGACGGCGGTGAGTTTGGTTTACAGTTTCTTTAAACAGCACATTGCCGACATAGACTATTACATACCCGATCGTTATAAGGAAGGTTATGGCATTTCATTTAAAGGAATTGATTATGCGGCGGAAAATAATTATGCACTTATTATAGCTCTCGACTGCGGAATAAAAGCAAACGATAAAGTGGAATATGCAAATTCGAAGGGCGTTGACTTTATTATTTGCGATCACCATTTGCCAGGTGCAAACGTTCCCGACGCAGTAGCAATACTTGACCAGAAACAAATTGATTGTCCGTATCCCTATAAAGAGCTAAGTGGTGCAGGCATTGGCTTTAAACTTATTCAAGCCTTTTCGCAGGCTAACAAATTGCCGCCGGAGCCTTGTTATGCATACCTGGATCTTGTAGCTACGAGCATTGCCGCCGATATAGTGCCGATAACCGGAGAAAATCGCGTAATGGCATATTTTGGTCTTGAAAAAATAAATGCAGACCCAAGACCTGGTATCAAAGCGCTTCTTAATATTAACCAGCAAAAAAATCAGGCGAATATCAGCACGCTTGTATTTACGCTTGGCCCCAGAATAAATGCTGCAGGCAGGATAGAGCATGGCAGCAAAGCCGTTGAACTCCTTACCTGCGAAGACTATCAGAAAGCTGAGTTGCTTGCAGCCGCAATCAATGACACCAATAGTCAACGCCGCGACCTTGACTTAGGAACAACATCGGAAGCCCTTGATCAACTCGGAAAAGATCTTTTAAATCCCGAGAAACGTACCACCGTGTTATTTAACGAAAACTGGCACAAGGGCGTTATTGGCATCGTGGCATCCAGGCTTATTGAACGCTATTACAGACCTACTATCATTTTGACTGAGAGCGACGGAAAAGTTACGGGCAGCGCGAGAAGCGTTCGCGAATATGATATTTACAGCGCCATTGAAAAGTGCAGCGATCTGCTTGAGCAGTTCGGTGGGCATAAATTTGCTGCCGGCCTTTCACTTAAACGCGAAAACGTTGAAGCATTCAAAGACAAATTTGAAATGGTGGTTGCTTCCTCTATTTCTGAAGATCAGTTAATTCCAAAAATTGAAATAGACCTTGAGCTTGGTTTTTACGAGATCACAGATAAGCTCCTTAGAATATTGAGACAATTTGCACCGCATGGTCCGGAAAACATGACACCCGTGTTTTGCAGCCGGGGCGTCTTCGACACGGGCTGGGGACAGGTTTTTGGGAGTAATCACCTAAAACTTGAATTATACCAAAAATCAAATCCTAACATTCGTTTTCAAGCTGTGGCTTTCGATAAAGGAGATTATATTCATTTCTTCCAGAAAAAAATTCCAATGGACATTGTATTCAAGATCCAGGAAAATCAATTTAAAGGCAACAGCACAATTCAACTGATTATTGAAGATCTGAAGGTGAGTGCCTAAGCCCAAGGAAAGACTGCCTGGGTATAGTTGGCAGGGTGCAGTTGGCAATTTAAACCACTAAGATTCTACGTGGTATCTTCTATAATGGTAAACGTTCGTTGGCGCGGTTCCGACGCTTCGGAATGTAATCCGTGCTTCTAAATCACACTACCGCGCAATAACAAATCGTTTACTAAGTCCCGGAGCTGCCGCTTAGTTCTAAAAGGTAAACTCCCTCAGGCAAACTTTCAGTTACAATTTTTGTTCTTACCTCTTCGGTAGAGACGATTTGACCGAGGCTATTATAAATACTGATTTTGTCGAAATGCGTTTTTAAATCCAGT
>JAEUTM010000279.1 GCA_016788025.1 Bacteroidia bacterium | reverse complement strand
TGGATCCTGCTGCCTGCTGGTGGCGTTGTGTCAATGATTTATGGCTGGCGTCGGGGAAAGAAAGAAAAAGTAAAAACTTATATAGATACGTATCTTGGATACTGCTGGGTTGCTTTCGGGGCGGCTCTTGCACTAACCTTAATATTTATGGTAAAGAATGGTTACGAAAGTTCATACTTCTTTATGATGTTATTATACGGAATGGCGACTGTAATATCAGGTGGACTTCTGAACTTTAAACCATTAATTATTGGAGGCGCCTGCTCCTTTGTCTTTGCAATTATTGCTGCACTTACCGGAGGTTTGGAATTGTTCCTTTGCATCGGGGGGGCTCTTTTATGTAGTTATATTATTCCGGGTCATATGCTTCAGTCAAAATATAAATCACAGTCTTAATGTTTAAAGATCTCGATCCGCTTTTGCATTCGCAGCTGAGGTTGGCTGTGGTTTCTTTACTCGTGAGTGTGAAACAGGCGGAGTTTACGTACCTAAAAGGACAAACAAAAGCCACTGCCGGTAACCTGAGTATTCAATTACAGAAATTAAAAGACGCTAATTATATAGAAATAGAAAAAACGTTTAAGGACAACTATCCGCAGACGAATTGCAAAATAACCAAAACAGGAATCAAAGCTTTTGAAGAATATGTAAAAAATCTGAAACAGTATATTAATAAGTAATCTGATAAAACTAACCCACAAATAAAAATAAAATGGAAACAGAAAAGCACTTCGATCAGCTCAGTTTAAAAGACAAGGAGCTCTGGCGTATTGCCAAAAAACGTGTCGGTTTTCGCAGGCACCTGGCTACATATTTAGTTATTAACGCCATGTTTTGGTTCATTTGGTATTTTAGTGATGGCAGTAACCATGGGCATGATTTTCCATGGCCTGTCTGGCCAATGCTTGGCTGGGGTATAGGTCTTGTGTTTAGTTATCTCGACGCATATGTATTCAGTAAACATAATTCTATTGAGAAGGAATACGAAAAGCTCAAAAATCGTTAAACAAAACGGGACTTACTGTGAACTTTTTTGCATTAGCTTTGTTTCTAAATAAAACGATCATGAAAAAAATCACAAAATCTATTTTTAGTATTGCGCTTTTAATCATAGCTGTATGTTTATCCGCTTTTAGTTATCGTAAACCAGGGCATACGTCGATTTATGATTTTAAATTAAAAACTCTCGACGGGCAGGATATGACGCTTGCGAAGTTCAAGGGTAAAAAAATGCTGCTTGTAAATGTGGCGAGCGAATGCGGATATACGCCGCAGTATAAGAACCTACAAGCTCTTAGCGAACAATACAAGGATAAACTGGTGGTAATAGGATTTCCGGCAAACAATTTTGGCGGACAAGAACCAGGAACTAGTGCTGAGATAAAAACCTTCTGCACAAAAAACTATGGCGTTACTTTTCAAATGATGGAAAAGATCAGTGTAAAAGGAAATGATATGCATCCTCTATATAAATGGCTCAGCACAAAGGAACAGAATGGTACTTGTTCGGATGCTCCAGGCTGGAATTTTTGTAAATACCTAATCGATGAAAACGGGAATGTTGTGAAATTTTTCAATAGTAAGGTTGATCCTTTAAGTAAGGAGATTACGACGTTGTTATAAACCTAATTAACTTAATAGGGAAGCGGCCTGGCAAACATAAAGCCCGGCCGTTTCTGTTCTGAGACGATTTTCTCCGAGGCTAAGACTCCTGAAGTTGTGTTTTTTAGATTCGTTTACTTCTTCTTCCGTAAAATCTCCTTCTGGTCCTATCAGCACAAGAGTTGTCTTACCTTCAAAAGAAATTTCTTTAATGTTTTGCCTTTGACTCTCGAAGCAATGTGCAATTAACTTTTGGTCTGCTGTAACGTCGGACAAGAAATTTTTTAAAGGTTTAAGTTCATTAACCTTCGGGATAAAGGCCTGCAAGCTTTGCTTCACCGCGCTTTCCACAATCTTCAGGATTCGGTCTTTCTTTAAAACAGTACGCTCCGAGTTCTTGCATTGCACGAAGCTTATCTCGTCAATTCCAATTTCCACTGCTTTTTCTATCATCCATTCAATGCGGTCTATGTTTTTTGTAGGGGCAATGGCAAGATGTAACGTGTAAGGGCGTATTTTCTGTTGGAAGGGTCCGGCTGAAATATGTGCCGTGGTTTTTTTGTCGTTTACAACTTCAATCGTAGCATCGTAAAAACTCCCTTTACCATCAATAAGCCTGATATTTTCTCCGGCTTTTTTTCGAAGAACCCTCGCGCAATGCCAGCTTTCTTCTTCGGTTAAAACAGCTTTATTGTCCTTTATTTCTGCAATAAATATATTCATATCAAATTCCCATACTGCTCATGTAGTCTTGCAGGATAATAGTCGCACTTATCATATCTACAATTTCCTTATCCTGCCTGTCTTTTTTCTTTAGGCCTGCATCGAGCATGGTTTTCTGTGCCAATGCACTGGTGAAGCGTTCGTCAAAACGCTCAATTTTTTTATCCGGGTATTTGCGTTTTAAATGCGTAACAAATGGGTCAATAAAACGGGCACTGTCGCTCTTATTGTTTTGGAGCGTTTTAGGTTCGCCAACAACAATGATATCAACGGTTTCTTTTTTAAAATAGTTATCCAGGTATTCCATCAGATCTTTACTATGAACGGTGGTCAGTCCGCTTGCAATGATGCGCAGATTGTCACTCACTGCCAGTCCAACACGTTTGCTGCCATAGTCTATCGCCAGTATTCTTCCCATCAGGCAATAAAAGTACTGAATAATTTTGTGCCGGCGGGAGGCTCGTCTGCAAAAAAAGTCCCGGACCGCTATCAGCGAACCGGGACTCTCTCTTTCAAAGGAAATGGTTATTCTACTATTATCTTTTGAGCTCGTATGACTTTTTGATCATCAATAATAAAATAAATGCCTTTATCCAGATCTGAAACATGAACTGTGTGTGTGTTTATTGCATTCAACTCGAAAGTTTTGATTACCTGTCCGAGTTCGTTAATGAGTTTCATATTTACGTTCTTGTCTGCAGTAATGTAGATTGAACCATTGCTAGGATTTGGATAGACGTTGATCCCTGAATTATTTTCAAACTCTTCTACACCCTGACAGCCATTTATTTTGAGGAAATAAACAGTGTCATTTTTACAAC
>JAEUTM010000249.1 GCA_016788025.1 Bacteroidia bacterium | reverse complement strand
AAAAAGATTAGCTACTGGCTTTCTGCACGATACAAAACAGATAAAGTAAGGGTTGCCATCGAATAGCTTACAAATATGTGAACAACTCACGCAGAGCCTCCATATCCACGATTGTGATATTAGTTCCGTTGGCAACAATGATTCCTTCATCCTTAAACTGACGTAACATTCGTACTAACGTTTCTTTAGCAGTACCGACATAGCTGGCAAAATCATCCCGACCAATGGAAATGGTAACTTTTTTATTCGATGAATCAAGACGTTTATAAACACTGTGCAGTATCAATAAAGTGAGCGCAACTCTTTTTTTTAAATTATATCTTGTGAAAACTGTCAATTTGTTGACCCAGACTGTGAATTCTTTCGATAAGTTCACTAAAAGGTCCCTGGCAAGTGTCTCTGAGGAATCAAGTAGATTTAGGAATTTTTCCTTTGAAATAAACGACACAACAACATTGTCCATTGCCATAGCAGAGACAGGATGTGGCTCTGAGGCCAGAATAGGCCGATGCCCGAAAAAATCCCCCCTTCTATAAAAATAGACAATGCTCTTTTTTCCGTCTTCCCCGGTTTGAAAAATCTTAATTTTTCCTTTCCGTACTATATAAATTCCTTTGGAAAAACTGTTTTCGCGAAAAATGAGATCTCCTGTTGCAAATTCCTTTCTTATTAATTCGTCTCTTATTTCTTTGGTGCTACGCGGAGGCAACAAATCCATGAAGGATAAAGATTTAAGGTGATACTTTTCAATAATAAAACTCATGACTGAATAATATGAAAAGTCGGCCGCTTGACGATTGACAAATGTCAATTCGTTTTTATTCGAAGTTTATTAACTTTACGTAATATTTTTTTTCATATTGTAAATAAAAACCTGTCCCGATCATAGCAGTGGACAGGTTTTCTTTTTTTAGGAGCCTGTAAAAAAAGTTAAATAGATTGGTTTTATTGACCGCATTGACAATAGTCAACCATGCGCCGGGCTGATACGCTTTACTTCGGGGACGTATGATCAATCAATTCGAAATAATCATCAAACTCTTCATTTTTTCGATCGTTGGACTTCTCATCGGTTTTTTGTTTGAAAAATTGCTTCTAAAAAAATTAGAGAAATTAGCCGGTAAAACGCGCTTAAAATTTGATGATATTTTTTTAAAATCACTTAAAGGATTATTAACCTTATTACTGGGACTTGCAGGATTTTCCATTGCAGTGAATGCATACGGGGGAGCGCTCGTAGAAAAATATCACCTTAATAGTGTTTGTGTTTCTTTCTTTATAACTGCGGTAAGCGTGTTGCTTATGCGGATATTTACCCGATTAATTAAGCGACGGACTTCTGACGCTTCGGCGCGACTACCCTCTACCTCAATTATTCTCAATATTACCCGCATTGCAATTTTCTTGATTGGAATTATGCTGGTAATGCAGGTTTTTGGGGTTTCAGTGACGCCAATATTGACAGCCCTTGGTGTTGGAGGTTTAGCCGTCGCACTCGCTCTTCAGGAGACCTTATCCAATTTATTCTCTGGAATTCAGCTTATAGCCTCTAAAAACATTCGGAATGGCGATTTCATTCAACTAAGTTCCGGCGAAAAAGGTTATGTTCAGGATATCACCTGGCGCAACACCATTATACGTGAGCTTTCCAATAATCTGATCGTTATCCCAAATTCGAAATTGTCCTCAACTTTTATTACTAATTTCTCTCTTCCCGAACCCGAATTATCTGTTTTAGTAGAGGTCACTGTTGGTTATGGGAGTGATCTTGAACAGGTGGAGAAAGTAACAGTGGAAACTGCGAGAAATATATTAAAGCACACGGAAGGAGCTGTGACAAACGCCGACCCCTTCATCCGTTATCATACTTTCACAGAATCAGGAATAAGTTTTTCAGTAATTCTAAGAGGTAATGAATTTACAACACAGTATCTGATAAAACACGAGTTCATAAAAGCGCTTCACCGCAACTACGGTAGAAATAATATCGAATTGGCTGTTCCTCAAAGAGGCGTTACCATACAGGATTCGCTTGCACTTACGAAAGTGAATTAATTTTCTAGCCATACAAAAAACGTTAAATGCGTTTATTTGAATGTTAGTGCATTTGAGCCGGAACGTCTGTTATTTCAGGGATTCAACGTGCTAATAGGCATTATTAAAAAACACAATTGACAATCATCAATGCCTTCACCCGGTTTTGTGTGTTAATTGCAAAACTAAAATCAAAAAGAATGAGATCTCAAGTTAATTCGTTACCACACGGCATATCAGTTCTGCGGACGACAAACAGAGACACAGAGGGAGTCTTGCAGAACAATAACACATCTTCAAATGAAGGAAAAGATGCCGGAGAGGAATCTGTTGAAGTGAAGAAAGATACCACCGTTTATATTAAATCAAACAACTTGTGCTAACATTAACCAAAACACGTAGGAGATAAATACTATGGATAATTCAAGGCTACTTATAGTTGCTCATCGTTTGCCATTACAATATAACAGTGCTTCAAGTTCGCTTCAGCGAAGTAGTGGAGGCCTTGTGTCAAGCATGGTATCATACCTCGAACGCAGAAGTAATGCCCCCAATTCTTACACGCAAAAATCTATTTGGGTTGGAGCAGCCGAACTGAGTGAAAAGAAATACAAAGAACTACCGGAGAAAGAATTAACCAAAGACAAATACTTTGACCAGCATCCTATATTCTTGCCGGAAGCAATCAAAAGTAAATTTTACCTTGGCTTTTGTAACGATTGCCTGTGGCCGCTGTTTCATTATTTTCCCTCTTACGCAAAGTACCTGCCTGACCAGTTTAGTGCCTACATAAAGGCGAACGAACTGTTTATGAAGAAAATTCTGGAAGTATATCGTCCGGGCGACCTGATCTGGATTCATGATTATCATTTAATGTTACTGCCGCACATGTTGCGGGAAGCACTGCCAAATGCTTCTATAGGTTTCTTCCTTCATATTCCCTTTCCTTCGTTTGAAGTTTTTAGAATTATGCCCAACCCCTGGAAAAAAAGAATACTAACGGGGATATTGGGAGCAGACCTGATTGGGTTTCATACTGCCGACTACATGCAGTATTTTTTACGCTCTATCAGGCAAGTTCTTGGGTATGATATTAATGGCAGAAAAATACACTGTCCTGATCGTGTAATTACCGTGGATGCTTTCCCTGTGAGCATTGACTTTAATAAATTCTATCATGCGAGCGATCAGCCGGCAATATTTGAAGAAAAAAAACTCATTCGGAAAAAGATGAGCGGAAGACAATTAATTCTGTCCGTAGATCGTCTCGATTATTCTAAAGCTATCGTAAACAGGTTGGAGAGTTTCGAACTTTTTTTAGAAAGGCACAAACATTTTCGTGGTAAAGTCACGTATATGTTATTGGTGGTTCCATCCAGGGAAATCATTACTAAATACAAGGAAAATAAACAGGAAATCGAAAGGATTATTAGCAGCATAAATGGAAAGTATGGAACTTTGGATTGGGTACCAGTACTTTATCAGTATAAATCAGTTGACTTTACAAGGCTGGCCGGACTTTATTTTGCAGCAGACGTTGCGCTGATAACACCCCTTAGAGACGGAATGAACCTTGTAGCTAAAGAATTTGTGAGTACACGAATTGACAAACGAGGGGTATTAGTTCTGAGTGAGACGGCGGGTGCTGCCGCGGAGCTTAAAGAGGCTATCATCGTTAATCCAACTGACAGGGAGGAAATAGCCCAGGCGATATATGATGCATTGTCGATGCCTGTAGAAGAACAAATGCTTCGTAACGAAAGTATGCAGTCTCGCATTCGCAGTTACGATGTAGTAAAATGGGCGGAAGATTTTATAGGTCAACTCGTTCTTCAGAATTCTATGCAGGAAGTTCTTCGGGTAAAAGAAATAACGCCTTTAATCGAGAACAAAATTGTTAACGCTTACCTGACCTCTGAAAAGAGACTTCTCCTTTTGGATTATGATGGCACTCTTGCACCATTCGCTAAAACACCAAAGCAGGCTACTCCAACACAAAAACTTCGTGAGTTGCTTGGCAAACTATGCGGAGATACTCAAAATGCAGTGGTGTTGGTAAGCGGAAGGAAAAGGGAGGATCTTGAAGAATGGTTTGGTAGTTTACCTCTGGGTTTGGTTGCTGAGCATGGAGGATATTTTAAACGTCCGGGGGAAAGTTGGAAACAGAGTACTTCGGTTATCCTTGACTGGAAAGATCGGGTAAGATCGGTTTTCGAATCTTATCAGGCGAGATGTGCAGGATCGTTTGTGGAAGAAAAAACGCTTTCGCTGGTATGGCATTATCGAAATGCAGATAAAGACCTGGGTGCTATAAGGGCTCATGAATTGCTCAGCGAGTTACAGTCACTCAGTACGGAATTCGTTTTTGACACTATTGAAGGGCATATGGTGATAGAAGCGAGGTGCAGGAATATTAATAAGGGATTGGGTATAAAACCCTGGCTTGAAAGCGGGAAAATTGATTTTATTCTCTGCTGTGGTGATGATAGAACTGATGAGGATATGTTTACGCATCTTCCCGACATGGCATATTCTATACGACTCGGGTTGCATCCGAGTCATGCCAAATATAATTTGAGGTCGCAAACAGATTTCTTTTCATTTTTGGTGCGATTGTCTTTAGCAAATAATCCGGAGATAGAGACGCAGGTCACATAATTAGCACGGCAAATCAGATCACCGCGCAGATGTTCAGAGAACGTTTGAATCAAACCGTTAATTTTGTGCCATATGGAATTCGACGGAATTATTTAAATCACAAACGATAAGTTAACCGCTAAAACGATATGGCTGGTTACGAAAAAGGATGCACCTAAAAAACTAAGGAAAAAGAAAGGTGAAACTTTAGTTTTTTGAAATCTTAAAGTGAATTAATTAAAATTACTTCTAAAAAATTCATGCTCTAACGTAAGCGGCTTAATAATATATCCGGAGATTCCAAGGTTTTCAGTAGAAATCTTATCATATTGTTCGGAGGAAGTAGTCAAAATATACACTTTGATATTTTTCAAGCTATAGTAGTTGCGGATTATACCCAAAAACTCAATACCACTCATTTTTGGCATATTAATATCCAAAATAATAATATCCGGAGTAAGCCTGTTTACTTCCTGAGTTAGCAGAGTTATAGCGTCTACGCCATTGTGCACCACATATAACTCGTGCTCAATTTTCGCCCTTTTAAATATGCGTCTGATGCTCTCGACGTCCAGATAATCATCTTCAACGAGTAGAATTTTTTTCATTTCATTTTTGCTTTAAATTTCGGCCAGGTAAATATAAATGTCGATCCATTTCCAGGCTCTGACTTCACTGTTATGGTCCCCTTTTGATCCTCTATAATTTTCTTGACAATAGCAAGTCCAACACCCGTGCTTTCGAATGCATCTCTTTCCTGAAGGGTGTGAAAGATGATAAAGATCTTGTCCTGGTATTTTCTGTCAATACCAGGACCGTTATCCGATATAGAAAAGCGGTAATAACTTTCGGTTTCCGTTCCATGAATTGTAATAACAGGTGCAGCAGAGTTATTGTGTTTAAGGGCGTTGCTCAACAAATTAGAAAAGACCTGCTCAAGGTGTAATTTGTCCGTCATAATTGTTTCCGGAATTCCCCTTATGACCCATGTGGAGCGCTTATTACCAAGTAGTTCTCTAAGCTCTTCGATCATTTTCTGTAAATTCAGTTCAACTATTTCTTTCCCGGTTTTACCAACCCGGGCATATTCCAGCAAGCCATTTATCATCTTTTCCAATCTGTCGGCACGTCCTTTTATGAGATTCAACCGTTCCTGAATTTCGGGCGTTACTTCGTCTTTGTTGTCTTCTTCTATCCACGAAATGATATTGATAATGCCTCTGAGTGGAGCTTTAAGATCGTGGGAAACAACGTATGCAAACTCATCGAGTTCGTTGTTCTTCTTACTAAGTTCACGAAAATTTGCGCTGAGGGTTTCGGACATTGAATTTAAGGAGTTTACAAGGCTTGATAGTTCATCGCGGTTGTCATCCTGTAGGGTAATAAATTGTCCTTTGGAAATCCGGTGAGATAGATCAACCATTTTTGAAATACGGGAAGTTATCGTTCTGATGACAAAGAAGCCCGTGACTAAGGCAATCAGGATCGAGAAAATAGTTAATGCGAGGGAAACATTTTCGGTGAAGTGCACTGAGGTGTAGAGAGCCGATCTGCGCTGCAGGCGGAGTTCATATTCGTAATTATCAAAACGCTGAAAGACACCTCTGATTTTATCGTTGAGTTTCTTTCCGACTTCCATTTTTAGTTTACTGTTGAAAAGGCGGCTATATCTACTATTAGCTTCCTTTAGCGTGTCTCGTTTGGCAGTTATTAATGAATCCGAATAGCTTAGCCACTCCTTATGGAGAAAAACTATTGAATCCAGCCGGTTTCCTTGTATGCGGGAAGAAATGAGCGTTCTTTGTTCTGATAATAGCAAGGGAACTGATTTGAGGCCAGTAAAATAAGACGACAGAAAACTTTCCTGATTTGTTAGAAGGAACCCACGAAAAGCACTTTGCATCTCAATAATTTCCTTGTGCAGACGGTTGGAATTACGTATGACCGTTTCCGAGTTGTTTAGATAATTCGTATTCTTAACAACTTGTTCCGAAAGACGTTTGTTTATAACAACTACTGTTATAAAAACGATAACCAGCGTTAGAAAACCGAGAAGTAACCGCGACCTGATTTTCATTGTCTAGCGATTTAGTATTAATTCATCACGATATTTTGTCAGAACTCTGGACTTTGCAATGAAGCCCAAATAGTATTCTTCCTTGTCAACAACCGGCAGGTTCCACTGTCCGGAGCTCTCGAATTTTTTCATTACCGAGAATATGTCTTCGTTATTGTAAACCTTTGTTATACGCTTGTGCATGAGTTCACGGGCATGAATCTTATCATAGAGACTTTGATCGAACATTTCTTCCCTGATATCATCCAAAAGAATAATGCCGGTAAGCTTACCACTTTTATCAACTACTGGAAAGGTATTCCGACTAGAGTGTTTTATGCTTTCAACTAAGTTGCGGAGACTATCGTTGGTTCTTACTGCGGTAAAATTTGTTTCCACCAAGGGACCTACATCTATCTTACCCAAAATAGTGGTGTCTCTATCTTCTGAAATGATTGCACCACGTTTTTTTAATTTCCGTATTTCAGAAGAT
>JAEUTM010000239.1 GCA_016788025.1 Bacteroidia bacterium | reverse complement strand
ATTAAGTAATTCTCCGTCGGGACTCATGTAAATTACCTCGTCGTAATTGCGCTTGGATTTAAGATCATTTATACAATTAGCTATAGGTTCTATCATCAAAACCATGCCCGCGCCTCCACCAAAGGCATAATCATCTATTTGCTTTTGTTTTCCATTGGAATAATCCCTTAAATTGATAAGGTTTACCTCTACCAATTTGTCAGCAATAGCCCTTTTTAGAATAGAATGCCCAAAAGAACTTTCCATAAGGCTGGGAACCGCGCTAATTATATCAATACGCATGCGCAAAGATAGCCATTGATTCGGAACGCCACTTAACGATTTGGTAATATTGCCGTAAAGATTATTGAAAGCTGTTAGATTAATTTTGGAGCAGTGAAAAAATTACTTTACATACTTCTGATCTTAGGTCTTCAGCTCAGCACTTTTGCCGGAAATGCCGACAAGGAAAAATCCAGAGAAAAAGTTGTTGCCGGCAAGGTGGTTGATGCATTTGGAGAGTCTATAGCTGGAGCAAAAATTACAATTCCGGAGACCGGTGAAGTTTTTTATTCGGATTTCGATGGCCATTTTAAATTTTCAGTTAAAACCGATAAAGAATACTCTATTTCGGTTAATACACTAGGTTATAAGCCACTGGAATTAAAATCGACCAGGCTTACAGCCTTCTCGGATTTTTCACTGACTTCTCTTTAAACCTTCCCAATCACTTAACTTTCGCGAGTTTTAAGAGTTTTTGTGGCCTTAAAAGTAAATTTAAGGTTATGTTTTTATTACGGCATTGTTTCTTGGATGTTATCTTAATATCTTTGATTTAACAAATTAATTGTTGAACTTCTAAAAACAATTGCCTTATGAAAAAGTTGGTGTTTCTGGTTTTAACAGTTTTAAGTTTAGGGTTCCTGAACGCACAAAAACTGAACGACAAAGGCTTATACGTAAATTACGATGAAAAAAGTGCCATGTTATTTAACGATGAGTTATTTAATGGGGTTATTTCTGAAACTAAGGAGGGGGTTAAATCTGAACTCACTATAAAAGAAGGATTGGTTGATGGACAAGCCAGGTATTTTTATGCTTCGGGCGAGTTAATGGAGACCGGTACTTTCACCAAGGGTCAAAAGGACCAAAAATGGACACGTTTCAATCAAGATGGTTCGGTTTCTGCCATCGCTTTTTACAATCTTGGTAAAAAAACCGGAACCTGGCTGGTGTATGACAATAATGGGAAAAAGCGTTTCGAAATGAACTATTCCGATGGTCAGAAAACAGGAACCTGGACGAGTTGGGATGAAAATGGTGCTGTTGTAAGTTCTAAAGATTACAGCAATGTAAACTAAGTGGTGTCTTTAAAATATTAAGCTGGCCCGGAATATTTCCGGGCTTTTTTATTTTAGCGGTGCAAGTTCTTACAAAGTGGTACCTTTGCGGCCATGAATTTACTTTCGGTTAACTCGCTCTCTAAGGCTTATGGTGCAAAAGTTTTATTTAATAAAATAAGTTTCGGGATTAATTACGGCGATAAAGTTGCCCTGGTTGCTAAAAACGGCTCGGGTAAAACCACGCTTTTTAAGATTCTGAAAGGGCTCGAAATTGCCGATGAAGGAGAAGTGGTTTTCAGGAAAGACATTACGGTGGGATTTCTTGAACAGAATTTTGCATTCGATGAAAGTCTCACTATCCAGCAACTTATTGACAATGCAGATAACAAATTTGTACGCAGCATCAGA
>JAEUTM010000214.1 GCA_016788025.1 Bacteroidia bacterium | reverse complement strand
TTTAAGTGTCAATCATCTCCTTGGAATAAAACAGCTTACCAAAAACGACATTGAATTAATCTTAAGTACCGCTCAGAATTTCAAAGAAGTCATCAACCGTCCAATTAAAAAAGTACCCTCGCTTCGGGATTTAACCGTGGCGAATCTTTTTTTCGAAAATTCCACGCGCACCCGTCTCTCTTTTGAATTGGCCCAGAAACGCGTGAGTGCTGATGTGGTGAATTTTTCCGCCTCCAACTCTTCGGTTAAAAAAGGAGAAACCCTGGTGGACACGGTGAACAACATTCTGGCCATGAAAGTGGACATGATTGTGATGCGGCATTCGAGCCCGGGCGCGGCGATTTTCCTCGCCAAAAAAGTAAATGCCAAAATTGTAAACGCCGGCGACGGTGCGCATGAACATCCCACGCAAGCCTTGCTGGATGCGTTTTCCATGCAGGAAAAACTCGGAAACCTGAAAGGGAAAAAAATCCTGATCGTTGGTGATATTCTGCACTCTCGTGTTGGGCTTTCAAATATTTTCTGCCTTCAAAAATTAGGGGCCATTGTTAAGGTCTGCGGCCCATTAACCCTCATTCCAAAATACATCAGTTCCCTGGGTGTGGAAGTGGAAACCAATCTTACCCGTGCGCTGGAATGGTGCGACGTGGCCAATATGCTGCGGATACAGCTGGAGCGCCAGGACATCAAGTACTTTCCATCCTTGAGAGAATACACCATGATGTATGGACTCGACAAGGAATTACTGGACAGTCTCTCTAAAAAAATAATCGTGATGCACCCCGGACCAATAAACCGCGGCGTGGAAATTACCAGCGACGTAGCCGACAGCAAACAATCCATTATCCTCGAACAAGTAGAAAACGGAGTAGCAGTGAGAATGGCTGTGATGTTTTTGTTGGCGGGAAGACAAGGGACTTAAATTTCGAGTTTCGTATTTTCTATTTCGAGTTCAAAACACGAAATAACCAACCCGAAATAAATAACTAAAATTCTCCAAGCATCAAATTACAGCCTCTTACATCGCTGTTATCATAACGGCCCATCAGCTGGAGTTTATTGTCCGGTGTTAATCGTCCAAGGTCTTTTGTGGCTATAAAGCAGCAGGAATTAATATTTGCAAGATCAATAACATTGATACCACCCGTTTTTTGATCTTTCCGGATCTTCAGTGGGTCTTCCACTTCCCGGATCAGGAAACGCATCCAGGGCGGCGCTTCAAAAAGGCCATCGCCCCGGCTGTATGCCTGGCTAAGAAGCTCTGTCATGCCATATTCACTGTGAATCTTAGATGTACCCAATCCTTCTTTTAAAAAAGCATGAAGTTCTTCCTTCATCATTTCCTTGCGCGTTCCTTTCATTCCGCCGGTTTCCATCACAATAAAATTATCATTGAGTTTCAGGCCGTAGTCACACAAATCCATCAGTGCGTAAGAAACCCCAATCAGTAGGGTTTTCTGTCCCATTTCGTTTAACTGCCTGATAATGGAAAGCAATTCGGGAATATTGTCAAGGAAAAAACCGCTCAATGGATGCCCGGAGTCCTTTATGAGTTTCTGGCACATATACACCAGTGAAGAACCCTTACGCTGCAGGTAGTTAGGTAATAAGGCGAGAATACAATAATCGGATACCTTTCCGTAAAATCTTTCAAAACCCAGGCTAAAACTGTCCTCATACAGTTTTATGTCGTTAACATAATGACTGGCCGGAACCTGAGATGTGGTGCTGCTACTGGTAAACCGTATGGTCTTTGACGTTATTGGGTTGGAAACGACATTCAGGGTTTTAAAAAACTCTATAGGCAGAAAAGGGATCTGTTCAATCGTTTTGATATTAGAAACATCTACTTTCAAAAGATCAACCCATATTTTGTAAACATTATCGTGATCGTACTGATAATGAAATGCACGCATCGCCTCTTTAAAAAAGGCATCGTCGGAGGCAATATTGAATATGGAATTTTCGTTTTTTAACAAGCAACCTTAAGTATAAAAAGGCTTAATTGTGTAAATTTAAGTATTGATTTCAGATGCTTCGTATTCTTTTCATATTCTTAATTTGCCTGTCTGCAGGATTTTCTTGTGTTAAGCCCGCTTTGAAGGAAGAAATTCCTGTAGCAGAATACAAGGATTTTGAAGTTTTTAATACCTCCGATGGTGAAGGTGATGCTATTCTTACCATTGGTTATGAGGACGGTGACGGAGACCTTTTTATTAAGGACGTCCAGAACGAAGGGCCAAACGTTGTGTTTTCTATTTATATTTACGATGAAACCACCAAGAAATTTAAGGTATTTATAAAGCCAAACACTATACCTGGAGTTAATATCGTTGACTCATCCTTTATTAGTGTGAGCGTAAAAGAGCCGGCTGATGGCTATTACAAAGGCAAATCCATTAAAGGCGATATCAAACTCCCACTCAATCAATTCAGGCCTAATCCTGAGGCAAAGATCTTTTATTACAGGGGTTACCTGATGGATACCGACTGGAATATGTCGAATATCGTGACTACACCAACCTTCACTGTTGATTTTTAAAAAGGCTGATAATTTTTTCGGCCATCATTAAACTCATTTTGTAATTGCTTTCATGCGTCCAGCCTGCAATATGTGGGCTAAGCACTACTTTATCTGAAACGCGTAAACGTTTTAATTCGGCCGGAACTTCTGAATCGGGAATTGTTTCAAAAGACACACTTTCAAATTCCAGTACGTCGAGGCAGGCTCCTTTTACTTTCCCCGAATCAATGGCATCAAGAAGGTCTTTAGTATTCAGGCATTTACCCCTGGAAGTATTCAGCAAATAGATGGGCTTTTTAAATTTCTGTAAAAACGCAGCGTTTACCAGAAACCTGGTTTCTTCTGTAAGAGGAATATGCAAGCTCAGGATATCTGTTTCTTCAAAAATTTGGTCCATACTGACCTCCGACACCACAGCATTTCCATAATTCTTTCTGTATTTATCGTAAGCCAGGATCTTACATCCAAAGCCACTGAGTTTTTCGGCAAAGGCGCTTCCCATCTGTCCATAACCAATAATACCAACCGTTTTTCCTTTTATTTCATGCCCGCGGTTCTCGGCTCTGATCCAGATTCCTTCTCTTACCTCGCTGTCTGCCTTTTTTAAATTATTGAGCAACATCAGCAGCATCCCGATGGCATGTTCGCCCACAGCATCACGGTTTCCCTCGGGTACACATAAACAAGCAATTCCCTTGCTTTGAGCATAAGGCACATCAATATTCTCCATACCTGCGCCTATCCTGGCAATACATTTTAAGTTCGGACATCGGTCGATGATTTCAGCGCTGATTTTGAACCTGCTACGCAACACAAGAATATCGTATTGCGGTAAAAGCTCTAACAGTTCTGCTACCGGGCGATCCCAAAACAGGTCACAGCTGAAACCAGCCTTGATAAGAGATTCGTGAAGTATGGCGTGATTGGAATCGGCAAATAATATGCGCATAAGAGGATACTGCTTTTTTGTTCTAAACAAAAACAAAATTCCATACAAAAGTTTAATTAATTGAAAATGAATCCTGTTAAACAATTAACAATTCTCTAACACGCCTTCTGTTTAAAATTGATTTTATTCTTATTAACACCTCAAATAGGGCCGGGAAGCTTGTTAATAATGGGCTTTGACATGTGCACAATATTTATCCACAAATTATGAATATAGCCTTAAATTTATTTGAGGTTAATTAATTGCACATTTGCCCTCCCACACAATTTATGAATCAGGAGAATCAAAATAAAACTCGTAAAAGAACTTTAACCTCACCGCTTAACACACCCAATGAGATCGGAAAATTACCGCCTCAGGCTGTTGAACTAGAAGAAGCCGTATTAGGAGCAATGTTGCTTGAAAGAGAGGCTCTGAGTACTGTTATTGATATTTTAAGTCCCCAGGCATTTTACAAAGAACAAAACGGCCGTGTGTTTGCCGCTATGATCGCTTTGTTTAACCGTTCAGAGCCGGTGGACATCCTCACGGTAACACAGGAACTAAAACGCACCTCGGAGCTGGAGATCGTTGGAGGGGCTTATTATGTATCCGCTCTCACCAACCGTATTGCGTCATCCGCAAACATCGAATTTCACGCCCGCATCGTGGCGCAAAAATACCTTCAGCGCGAATTGATCAGGATCAGCACTGAAACAATAAAAACGGCTTTTGAAGACAGCACTGATGTTTTTGAATTGCTTGACGAAACCACAAAGAACATTTTTGAGATTCTCGATTCTAACGTTCGCAAGCAGCATGATAAAATGAGTACGCTCATTGGTAAAGCCATTGAAGAAATTGAAAGTGCCGCGAACCAGAAAGACGGCCTCCTTGGTGTACCAAGTGGATTTACAGCCATGGATCGCATCACCGGCGGCTGGCAGAAATCTGATCTTTTGATTCTGGCAGCAAGGCCTGGTATGGGTAAAACGGCTTTCGTTGTTTCCATGGCTAAAAATGCGGCAGTGGAATTCAATAAACCGGTTGCGATATTTTCCCTGGAGATGAGTTCGTTGCAGCTGGTAAAACGTTTAATATCCAGCGAGACAGAAATTACACAGGATAAGATCCTGAAAGGAAATTTAGATAATCATGAATTTGTGCAGCTGAACGAGCGGATTAAAAAACTCGCGGTAGCGCCTTTGTACATAGACGATACTCCTG
>JAEUTM010000163.1 GCA_016788025.1 Bacteroidia bacterium | reverse complement strand
GAGGTGTTTATCCTCGCTTTTTTGTTTTATTCGGTCAGAATTATTTTTTAATCCTCTCCACATAATCACCGGTGCGGGTATCAATTTTAACCCAGTCGCCTTCGTTCACAAATAAAGGAACGCGGATTTCTGTGCCGGTGTCAATGGTTGCAGGTTTTAATGTGTTTGTTGCGGTATCACCTTTTAAGCCCGGCTCGGTGTAAGTGATTTGCGCTTCTGTAAAAGTTGGAGCTTCCGCAAGGATTGCCTCTTCACCCTCAAAACTTACTTTTACATCCATTCCCTCTTTTAAGAAACGTCCGCTGTCACCAAACATAAGCATAGGAATGTGCACTTGTTCGAAGGTAGTAGTATCCATAACAACTGCAAATTCACCTTCTGTATAAATGAACTGCATCATTTTGTATTCAACCCTTACAATCTCAACACTTTCGCCACTTCTAAAACGGTTTTCTGTTTGTTTGCCTGTTTTTAAGTTACGCATTTTAGCCTGGTAAAACGCGCGCAAGTTACCCGGAGTGCGGTGCTGGTATTCCATAATTTGAACCAAATCACCATTAAAACGGATGATGGAACCTACGTTGATGTCGCCTGTATCTGCCATATTATATATTAATTAATGTATTTAAAATTTATGTTATGCTTCCATATCATGCACTACACCCATCGCTGAGAATTTCTCAATGCGTTGTTCAATGCGTTCTTCCGGGCTGAGTTTTGATAATTGTTTCAGGTGTTTAAGAATCTCCTGTTTTACAGTAGCAAAGGTTTCTTCAGGATGGCGGTGCGCCCCACCGATAGGTTCAGGAATTATACCATCAATCAGTCCATTTTTGCTCATGTCGTGAGATGTTAACTTTAATGCTTCGGCAGCTTTCTCTTTAAAATTCCAGCTGCGCCATAAAATTGACGAACATGATTCTGGTGAAATAACCGAATACCAGGTATTTTCAAGCATTAACACTTTATCACCGATTCCAATCCCTAAAGCACCACCGCTGGCACCTTCACCAATAATGATACAGATCACCGGAACTTTAAGCTGAACCATTTCAAGTAAATTCCTGGCAATGGCTTCACCTTGTCCACGTTCTTCGGCCTCCAGGCCAGGATAGGCTCCTGGTGTGTCTATGAATGTAACAATTGGTTTGTTAAACTTCTCCGCCATCTTCATCAAGCGAAGTGCTTTACGATACCCCTCAGGATTGGCCATACCAAAACGACGGATTTGACGCATTTTGGTATTAATGCCTTTCTGCTGCCCGATAAACATTACCGTCTGGCCATCAATCTCTCCAAAGCCTCCAACCATTGCTTTATCATCACCAACAGTGCGGTCACCATGCAGTTCCATGAAGGTTTTATTGGAAACATAGTCTACGTAAGCTAAAGTGTATGGCCTTTCAGGATGGCGGCTAACCTGTACACGTTGCCAGGCAGATAGGTTAGAGTAGATCTCCCGAGTTTTATCGTTAATGTGCTGTTCCAGTTCCTTGATCTTGTCCGAAAGGTCAACCTTACTCTTTTCTGCCACTTCCTTCAGCTTGGTAAGTTCACCTTCCATGTCCTGTATAGGCTTTTCAAAATCCAAATACGTCATGCGCTATTTTTGATAGTTAGGGCGCAAAGATAATTATTTTTGAAAGAAAGAAACTAATTAATATTCAGCTCAATACGCTATAAATGTCTGATTTACAGAAGGTTTAATTTTTCATTTTTAGCAGCTTTCATAAATCATCCATTTTAAGAGTGGATTCTTGATTACCTTGGTCAAATGGAAACACATCCGGACCCAAAAAAACGGAAATTAATAAACCTTACAATTTTTATCGTTCTTGGTTTTTCATTTTTTCTTCGCTTGTATAATCTCGAGGATTATCCGCTGGCAATAAACCAGGATGAATTGTCAAATATTTATGATGGTTATTCCATTGCGGAAACTGGTGCCGACCGTTGGGGAAGCAGGTATCCGACGATTCTCAGGGCTTTTGGTGATGCCGATTATCGACCGCCGATGTATGCCTGGATCAGTGCCTTAAGTGTGAAATTATTTGGATTCTCAGTAATATCCGGGAGACTTCCCGCGGCAATAATTGGTTGCCTGTCTCTCATTTTGCTGTGCTCGCTTTGCAAAAAAGCCGGCGGAAGTTTGTTTGCATTAATAACCATTTTTCTCGCAGGCCTCTCTCCATGGCATATCCTTTATTCACGCATGGCGCTGGAGGCTGCAAGTTTAACGGCCTTTTTTGCACTATTGATTTTCTGGTTATGGTTCAAGATGAGAGAAACCGGCTACAGGCTGTTATATATAGCGCTTGTGGGTTTAACTATTGGACTCGCCACAAGCACTTACCAGTCCTTCAAACTTATTTCGCTGATTCTCGCGGCAGCTCTGGGAATAGAAATACTTAAAAACAGTCCCTCGAAAATGGCTGGCGCTTTTTTATTCGTGCTTGCAACGTTTGCCGGAAGTTTTCCGCAAATCTATACAGCCTATACGCAGCCCGAGCACTTTTTCTCCCGTGCCAGCAATACAATGATACCCTTCGAATTCTCGGTATCTTATTTTACAAGCATCCTGACTAATTTTTTTTCCAATTTCTCACCCCATTACCTCTTTTTGAGTTTCGGTGAAAGTAACAATCTTTCTATCGGCAGA
>JAEUTM010000144.1 GCA_016788025.1 Bacteroidia bacterium | reverse complement strand
AGTAGTATTAACATTTGCCCGATAAAAATATCTTAGAGTTCGTTTAGAATATTTAATAACTGGGTACCATTCAAGGTTCTTGCTTTTTCAAGAATGGTTGCAAATGCTTTTATTTTACGCCAATTTTGTGAAACCAAATTTTCCGTTTCGTTAAGCAATCTAATTAATTCTTTATCGCCTTGATCTCCGAATGCGTTTTTAGCATACCTAGCTGAGTTCTCGAAATCTAATTTATAACCTGAAATTTGTTCTTGCGTATGTTTCCCGACAAATTTACCTTCAGACAAAGGTCCAGCTAAGTATGCTTTCACGAAATTTTCTATTTTCCTTATTACGGTTCTTTTAGGTGCAGTATCTTCGCCAATATAAACCTTAAAAATAGCGGGTCTGTGATAATAGCGGACATAACCGGCAGTGAGCCCAAATTCATGTTGTTCGACTTCAATTGTCACACTCTTATGTTTAATACCTAAGATGTGGCCAATTACAACGTGACCTGCTTCATGAACTGCTGTTTGTGAAATCTTTTTCTTCATTTCACCGGCGTATCGTAAAGCAGATCTTTAATATTTACATTCAGCAGCAGAGCAATCTCTTTGAGATCGGCAAGGTGAGGTTGTGTTAAGTTGTTACAGAAGTTCGCAACAGTTCCAGGAGCCTTATCAGTTTCCTTAGCTAACCATCGCTGAGTGCGGCCTTGTTCCTCTAGCACTTCCTTAATTCGATTTATTTTATCCCCGCTTTTTGGGTTTCCTTTAACCATTGTGTTGATTTTCAATATTCTATGACCACAAATATAGCGAAAAGTATATATCGTAGTGTTAAATAATGAACAAATGTACACTTTTAACATTAATATATGTTATTGTATTAATATAACATTTATTTTTGTTCACGTTAAACGTTAACAATTAAACTACACAACCATGCAAACAAACACAACACCAGCCTTAAACGGCACAGCAAAAACATCTGAGCAAGTTTATTATTCAAAACACATTCCAGAGGAGGCCGAGTTTACCACGTCTTTAATGCACATTCCGGAGCAGGACAGAAAACACCTTGTTAGCCCCAGTTATGAAATGAGAGGAGATGACACTCCATTTGTTTTTCCGCTTTCTGACAGCCCAGCGGAAGTTTATGAGTTACAGAGCGTTTTATTTAATGACTCTGTTTCAATTGACAAAGGTACAGTTAGATTGACAAGTGAGTATTATGGAAGGTGGAAAGCCTTAGAGGATCTTTTTAAGTTCCTCAGACCATTTAGCCGCGAACAAATGCAGCGCTTTATGGAAACATTCGAACAAGCAGTATCAGAACAAATTGAGAAAGTCAGAAGTAACCCAGGTTATGATTTGTATAACATTTTATTTGACCTGCATAGACTTCAAGAGTTTTCGAGAATCGTAATAAACCTCGGTGACGAACCAGATAATATAATCGAGGATCTAAGGCGAATAGCGATCGCAAAACAATTCGGCGTAACCACAGAGAAACCTAAAATGTAAACCAATGCCCGGGTAAAACCGGGCTTAATTCAAAACAGAATATTGAATGAATCAAAGCAAACAACTAATCCTAACAGGCCATCAATACAGAAAGTTGAAAGCCTACTTCAAAAAATGCCTTGAATATGGATTCAAAGGGCAAAACGATTATAATCGTGTAAACAAAGAACGTGAGTTTTTTTTAAAATGGCATCTTTTGGAAATGCTAAAGAAATTCTCAAAACAAAAAAAATCTGACTTGGTGTTTGTAAGTTTGAACCCACCCGAGCTAAGAACAGCAAGGAAAATGTTTCAACGGATAGATTGCGATCAGGAACTGATTTACCTTCAAAAACGCTTCAGAAACAAAATTGATAAAAAGAAAAGGGAATTGGTTAGCCCTTAAGATTTCTGAGAATGAATCGTTTGATTTCGTCAGGCTCTTTTTCTCTTAGCTCTGGATGCTGTTCAATGACCGCGTAATAAGTATCGAATATTGTTTTAGCTAGCTTGCTTTCATTGAAATCGCGTTTAATGCAGTCGTCAAGGAACCTGTTTTTAGTGAAGCCGCTAATGTGTGTTGTAACCCTGACTCCGAAGTTTTTCTTCTTGTCAACCAAAACATCGCGTAATTTTTCAGAGGCTATTCGGCACACATACAAGTTTAGCCAGAATTGAAATTTTAGAGCCTGAAATGTTACATTGAATGGATAAATGCGAAACTGTGCAATTTGTGTGCAAATAAAAAAGGGTTTCAAACTTTTATCGTCTGAAACCCTTATCTTTGTTGGTGGGAGCTACAGGGTTCGAACCTGTGACCCCCTGCTTGTAAGGCAGGTGCTCTGAACCAGCTGAGCTAAGCTCCCTTTGTATTAACCCTTGTTTTAGCGCGGGTTAATTTTTTTGGTCTGCAAATGTAACAGATTAATTTTAATTATTCAAACAAAAAAATTAATTTTTTGTTTCTTCTACTCCTGCATCAGGAATCAACATCCCGTCAACCAAAATACGACCGCAATGTTCGCACACAATGATCTTTTTGTTTAAACGGATGTCTAATTGACGTTGAGGTGGGATTTTATTGTAACAGCCTCCACAAGCATCACGTTCTACTGCTACAACTGCAAGGCCATTGCGTGAGTTGGCACGGATGCGCTTATAAGCATTCAATAAACGATCTTCAATTCCGGCAGCTGCTTTTTCGCTTTCCTTGATAAGATCTTTTTCTTCCTTCTCAGTTTCTGCGATAATTTCTTCCAACTCTCCTTTTTTCGCTTTCAGATCCTTGCTACGCTCTTCGAATTCAATTTTACTTTTCTCAAGCAATTCGCTTTTTACGGCGATTCCGGCTTTCGCCTCTTTCATGCGTTTTTCAGCAAGTTGAATTTCCAGGTTCTGAAACTCAATTTCTTTAGTGATCGCGTCGTATTCACGATTGTTGCGCACTTTATTTTGCTGAGCTTCGTATTTTTTAATATTGGATTGAAAATCCTTAATAGCTTGTTTCTTTTCATTAAGCTGATTATCCAGCTCATTCACTTCTTCTGTAACATTTGAAAGACGTGTTTCAAGTCCTGCTACAGTGTCCTCCAGATCGCTAACTTCTAAAGGCAACTCACCACGAATAGTGCGTAATTTGTCAATCTTACTGTCGATCAGTTGTAACTGGTAAAGGCTTTTTAATTTTCCTTCGATCGAAGCATCTATTTTCTCTTTAATTTTTGCGCTCATATTCTTAAAAGTAGTTTATCGGATTGGTATTGGTTTTTGATAAACGGACTGCAAATGTAGGAAATTTTTTCCTAATTAACTCATAAAATATTTCAGGTGTAAACTGCTCAGACTCAAAGTGTCCGGTGTCTACCAGCAGGAGCTTGTTCTCGGCATCAAAGTATTCGTGGTACTTAAAATCGGAGGTAATATAGGCCTGAACACCGCTTTGAATGGCGTTTTTTAACAAAAAACGACCGCTTCCGCCACAAACAGCAATTTTTTTAATCATTTTTCCCGTTTTTTTAGTGTGTTTTATAACAGGGACTTTAAAGGTGCTTTTAACAAGATTTAAAAAGTGTTCTTCACTGATTTCCTTTTCAAATTCGCCCACCATGCCGCTGCCGATTCCTTGATGTTTATTGCTAATGTTGTAGATGTCGTAAGCAACTTCTTCGTAAGGATGTGCCTTCAGCAAAGCCGAAATCACATTGCTCTCGCAAGCGGCGTCAAAATCTGTTTCAAGCCTTTGTTCTTTTTCATGGCTCAACTCGCCTGGTTTGCCAAGGAAAGGTTTGGTATTGTCGTTTCCCCTAAACGTCCCGGTTCCTTCGGTATAAAAACTGCAGTGGTCGTAGTTTCCAATGTGGCCCGCACCGCTGGCAACAAGGGCGTCCGATACCAGTTGACGGAGACTTTCGGGAACATAGGTTACGAGTTTTCTTAAGGTTCCTGCCTTAGGAGAGAGAATAGCCGGATTTTTCAGTCCCAGTTTCTCGCATATTTTATAGTTCACACCTTGTTTTACATTATCCAGGTTTGTATGACAGGCATAGATAGCAATATCATTTTTAATCGCTTTTATGATGGTTCTCTCAACATAGTTGGCGCCGGTTAATTTCTTTAGCCCCGAAAATAAAATAGGATGATGAGCAATGATCAGGTTACAACCTGAAGAGATGGCTTCCTCCACAACCTCCTCAGTGCAATCAAGCGTTAACAATGCTCCTTTTGCTTCAAAACTTCTGCTTCCCGTAAGCAGACCGCTATTATCGTAATCCTCCTGGTATTGGAGAGGCGCGAATTTTTCCAACTCGGCCAGAATTTCCTCGATGTTCATATGGTATTATGCAAAAAAAATCCCCCTCATTGGAGGGGGATTTTTTTAATCAATTCTTGATTTGTGAAACTCAATGTCGGCCAGATTTTTTAACGCATTAAATGCATCATAATCAACGCGCGCACTAAGTTCCTGTTCAATTTGTCTTCTTTCGCGAGCAAGGTCCATTGTTTCAGGACGTTGGTTTTCTGATTCAACTGACACTATAAAAACGCCAGTGGTCCCAGCAGTTGGTTTGCTTTTTGCTCCTTTTTTTGTTCCAAATGCTGTACCCATGAAAATAGGGTCGTCACCAAGACCCGGAACAACACGGTTTTCATACATAAGGTCAGGCGCTTTCTCCACAGGAATATTCATTTTCGCTGCAATCGATTGGATATCGCCGCTACCAGCCTTTTCAAATTCTTCCTTAAACATCGCTGCTTTTTTCTCATTAATCGCAAGTGCCGTTACAGCCTCTTTCACTTCTTCAAGAGGTAATACGCCTTTGTTCTTAATTGAATTTAGTTTTACAACAACATGTTTATCAGCAAGCGTGAAAATATTAATATCCCCTTTATTTGCAGTGTAGGCCCATTTAGAAACTTCTTTTGCGCTGCCAAGACCGTTGATCTGGTAATCGCCGTCTTTAATACCTTCAGCGAGACGTTTTACAAGTTTTTTCTCATCAACTCCTTTGTCAAAGGATTCTGCGGTATTATGTTCCCCTGCAAACTGATTGGCTTCAGCAAAAATTCTCTGGTTGGTCTCGTCGCTTGGTGCAATTGGTTTAAAGATCTGCGCAACTTTATAACTAGGGTGACGTGTTTTGCTCACATCCAATACTTCCATCACGTGATATCCGAATACGCTTTCAACGATACCTAATTCGCCTTTTGGTTTTGTTAAACCAAAGTTTTTGAATGTGGGAACCCAATTTGCATTTTCATCCCACCAGCCATAATCACCACCTTTTTCAATGCTTCCTTTATCTTCACTCATTAATTTTACAAGTGTATCGAAAGTTGCTTTTTTCTCTTTGATTAAGGTAACAACGCTATCAGCCATTGCTTTCGCACGATCCTTTGCGCGAATTGGTTGCTGTGTCTGAGGATCAACAGTACTGATTAGAATATGACGAACACGTGTGCTGTCAGCTACTGAATTAACAGCTTCAAGTTTGTATATTTTGTAGTAAGCTCCTTCGTTGTAAGGACCAAAAACTGTGCCCGGAGCAGCAGTATAAATGCTCGAATCGCGTACAATCATGGTCTTCTTGGTAAGGTTTTCCATAACAACATTACCATTCTCAGTTTCCTGTGCGACAAATGCACTGTCTTCCGAAATCGGCAGAGCTTTAAAATCATTAGCTGTACGTACCGCATCCTTTTCGATGGCAGCCATATCTTCAGGACTAGGATTAACATTAAAAGAAACGTACTCAATGCTCCTGGTTGTTTCAGGGTTTTTGAATTTATAAGCGTTTTCGGTATAATATTTTTCAATATCAGAGTCGCTTAGTTTAACTGTAGAATCAGGAATAGATTCAAAACGTTTAACAACATATGAAGCGGTTAAATTAGTTATCCTGCTTTTAAAATTTTTCTCAGCTTCTGCTTTGGTAACATAAAGTCCTTTGTTTATCAGCGCTCTAAACTTCTCGAAATAACGATTGCTTTTCACCTGGTCTTCCATATTCTTAACCGCCATTTCGTTATCGCCGGTTACTGTCTGAACAGCTTGTTTCCATTTGGCTTTGTCCAGAGTACCATCCGGCAGGGCAAATTGTTCATTCAGTTTACCTGTATTAGGATCACTTAGGTTTTGAATAATTACGGAATTAGGATTCGCAACAACAGATTCGTACAGTTCGTCTTCACCAACTTCAATGCCAATTTCCCTGAACTGAGGCATCATCACCAATTCAACGATGTATTGCTGCCAAAGGCCTTCAATAGCCTGAGTCCTGGTAGCTTCGTCCGCTTCTTTTCCACCATTTCTGGCACGGTAGTTATTCAGCTGATTTTCGTACTTCATGATGAACTCATTTCTGTCGATTTTTTTGCCATTGATCCTTCCGGCAGCCGACATTTCGTCGTTACCGAACAATGATGCTCCGGAACCCAACAGACTTTCCAGAATAAATATCATCAACGCAAGCCCAACAATACCTACTAAGAGGCCGGTTCTTCTCCTGATTTTTTCTAAAACACTAACGCGTTCTTTTTTTGGTTCAACTTTCTGACCGTTTTTTTCCTTATCCATTATTTCAGATTACAATTTTTTAAGACTTGCAAAGATAAGGGTTTGCGCGAAATAGCGAAATCTCAGATGTAAATGTATTTGTTTGATTCTGAATTTAATAGCGTTTTAAATACGCTTTTGGAGCAAAGCAACCCAAACAGTTTGATCGCTTTTGAACTTTTTATTTTTTTCAACAAACAAATGTATCGCCATAGCATTTGTGTAACTTTAAAGTCAACTTTTTCAGGATAGATGTTTCTAATTTTTGATACCGAAACCACCGGTTTACCCCGTAATTATAATGCTCCCGTTTCTGATTCCGACAATTGGCCAAGAATGGTCCAGATTGCATGGCAATTGCATGATGCCGATGGAACGCTGCTGGAGCACGATTCGATTATTGTTAAGCCGGAAGGTTATACAATTCCTTACGCTACTATCCAGATCCATGGGATCACAAACGAGCGCGCAAATGAGGAAGGTCAGGATCTGAGACAAACCCTGGAACGCTTTATGAATGCCGTTTCCAGGACAAGTTATTTATGCGGACATAATATCGAGTTCGATATAAATATTATTGGTGCTGAACTTTACCGCTGTGGTTTCCAGGAAGTATTAAGCTCAAAGCCTTTTATTGATACAAAGAATGATCAAACCACGGAATACTGCGCTATTCCTGGTGGCAAGGGCGGTAAATTCAAATGGCCAACGTTAACTGAACTTTATCAGAAATTATTTGGTACTGGCTTTGAAGAAGCTCACAATGCGGCTTTCGACGTTCAGGCAACAGCCAAAGTGTTTTTCGAAATTGTTAAACGCGGCATTACAAAAGTAAAAGAGCTTGCCACCGAACAACTTGCTGTAGTCAACTACATAGCCCCTGATTTCACAGAACTCATTAAGCTCGAGCAAAGCTGGAAAGAGAGAAAGGCCCGTGAGGAAAAAGAGGCGAAACAGAGGGAAGAAGAGAAAAAACGCAGCGAACAGGTTTCAAGTGTTGAAGTTGATCTCTCTCAGATTCGTTTCAGTCATTTGCATAACCATTCACAGTTTTCGGTGTTGCAATCTACAAGTGATGTATCTGACATTGTGGCTAAGGCTGTGGAGTATGGAAGCCCAGGTGTAGCATTAACCGATCATGGGAACATGTATGGCGCTTTCCTTTTTTGGAAAGAAATAGATGGTCAGAATAAAAAAATTAAAGAGCACAACGCGGCAGTAGATAAAGGGGACCCTTCGGCTGTCGCTCAGGGTTATAAAACTGAATTAAAATGCATCATCGGATGTGAAGTTAATATTTGCGCTGATCATAAGGACAAGAGCAAAAAGGACAATGGCTTTATGCAGGTACTTATTGCGAAGAACAGGAAAGGCTACGAGAATCTCTGCCGCATCAGTTCCATTGGCTTGATTGAGGGTTCTTATTATGTACCACGTATTGATAAGGAAGTGCTGCTGAAATATAAGGAAGGACTGATAGCTACAACAGGTTCCATGAACTCTGAAGTGCCTTACGCCATTGTGAATCTCGGAGAACAGCAAGCGGAAAATGCTTTCCTTTGGTATAAAGAGCAGTTTGGAGATGATTTTTACGTAGAGATTAACCGTCAGTACCAGAACCGTGATGAGGATTACACAAATGAAGTCCTTCTCAACTTCGCTAAAAAGCACCAGGTACCTTATTTTGCGGCAAATAACAATTATTATATCGACAAGAGCGGTGCTTTTTCACGTGATATTCTCATCGGTGTAAAAGAAGGTTTAAATTTTAACGGGGAAAACGGACTCAAGGAACTGAAAGCGAATCCTAAAGTTGCGCGTCTCTTTTTTCCAACCAACGAATTTTATTTTAAGTCTACAGCCGAAATGGCAGAGCTATTCAGCGATATTCCTGAGGCGCTTAATAACACGAATCTTATCGTTGACAAGGTTGAACAATTTAAATTAGGTCGTGAAGTTCTTCTTCCGAAGTTCGAAATCTCACCTGAGTTCATCCAGGAAAAAGCTTCAGATATCGATGCTTCTTTTGAACGCATTGTTAACCTGAAGAAAAAAGATTGGGAAGCAAAAAATTATAGTCAGGAAGTAATTGATCAAAACAAGGCAGAAGCGCGTGTCGTTGCAGAACAGTTTGTTTACATGACCGAGCTTACGTATCGCGGTGCTGAAAAGCGTTACCCGGAAATGACTCCTGAAATTAAAGAGAGGATTGATTTCGAGCTTGCTACCATCGAGAGAATGGGATATCCGGGATATTTCCTGATTGTAGCCGACTTCATCACAGAAGCACGTCGCCTGGGCGTATCTGTTGGCCCTGGTCGCGGCTCGGCAGCAGGCTCTGCCATTGCGTATTGTTTGGGGATTACAAACGTGGATCCGATCAAGTTCGACCTCCTCTTCGAAAGGTTTCTGAATCCAGATCGTATTAGCATGCCCGATATAGATATTGACTTTGATGACGAAGGCAGGGGACAGGTGATCGATTACGTGATCAATAAATATGGAAAGGACCAGGTAGCACAAATTATTACCTATGGTACCATGGGTGGTAAATCCGCAATCAAGGATACTGCGCGTGTATTAAACCTGCCATTGGATGAAGCAAACGGGCTTACAAAAATGTTTCCGGACAGTCTGGATGCAAAGCTCCGTGCGCTTTTGAAACCTGGGGGAATCGATACGAAGTACCTGGGTAAGATTGAGGGTAAACGCGAGGTGATTGAACAATCACACAATTTCAGAAAACTTGCAGAAGAACCTGGAGATAAAGCCAACGTGCTTAAACAAGCCTACGAACTGGAAGGTTGTTTGCGTAATACGGGCATTCACGCTTGTGGAGTGATCATCACGCCAGGCGAAATGGTGAAGTACGTGCCAGTTACCAAGGGCAAGGACAGTGACATGCTTGTTACGCAATTCGATAACTCTGTAGCGGAAAGCGCAGGTTTGTTGAAGATGGACTTCCTTGGTTTGCGCACGCTTACCATTATTAAAGACGCAATTGCCTTTATTAAACAAACCAAAGGCATAGACATAGATATTGATGCGATCTCACTGGAAGATCAGAAAACCTACGAGCTTTTTCAACGCGGCGAAACAAATGGCATTTTCCAGTATGAAAGTGTCGGGATGCAAAAGTCCCTTAAAGAATTAAAGCCTGATAGTTTTACGGATCTCATTGCGATGAACGCTTTGTATCGTCCTGGACCACTTGCATATATTCCGAATTATATTGCGCGTAAGCATGGCCGTGAGCCTGTAACTTACGATTTGGAAGGGATGGATGAGTTCCTGCAAGAGACTTATGGAATTACTGTTTACCAGGAGCAGGTAATGCGTTTAAGTCAAAAGCTTGCAAACTTTACCAAAGGCGATGCCGACGTTCTGCGTAAGGCAATGGGGAAGAAGGATAAGAAAACTCTTGATAAACTCAAACCTCAGTTCATCGAGAATGCAACAAAGAACGGTCACGATGCGCAGGTACTCGAAAAAGTCTGGAAGGACTGGGAAGCTTTTGCATCCTACGCTTTCAATAAATCGCACTCTACCTGTTATGCGTATGTGGCATTTCAGACAGCTTATTTAAAGGCGCACTATCCAAGCGAATACATGGCTTCCACCCTGAATCACTCGGGAAGTATAGAAGCGATTGCTTTCTTTATGGAAGAATGTAAACGTATGGGAATCCGCGTACTTGGTCCGGATATTAATGAAGGGTATGCGCGATTCATGGTAACTCCCAATGGCGACATTCGTTTCGGTATGGCCAGCATCAAAGGAGTAGGCGAGAATACTGTAAAAAACATTATTGATGAGCGCAATGCAAATGGAAAATTCACTTCCGTGTTTGACCTGGCTAAACGTTTAGATAGCAAATGCATCAATAAAAAATCACTTGAAGGTTTAGCCTTGGCTGGTGGTTTCGATAGTTTTGAAGGCGTGCATCGAGCCATGTTTTTTGTGCCTGATATTGCCGATGGTTTGACGCTTACCGATAAGATGATCAAATACAGCAACCAGATGAGTTTGGGAAATGACACTTCCCAGGCTAGTTTATTTGGTGGAGAAGATGAGGTGCAGATCTCCGAACCCCAATTGCCAACGAAAGTGGAACCATGGAGTGCTTTGGAGCAGTTAAGCCGTGAAAAAGAAGTGGTAGGGTTTTTTATCAGTGGACATCCACTTGATCCTTATAAATTAATTCTCGATCATCGTTGCAATGTAAGCTGCGCTCAGTTAAAAGCGGGACTGGAGCCATTCAAAAACAAAGAAGTAATTTTTGGAGGTATTGTAACCGGTTTTGAAAACCGTACCAGCAAAACAGGAAATGCATTTGGAAAACTGATCATTGAAGACTACAGTGGCAGCGTTGAATTGATGCTTTTTGGAAAAGACTTTATTGAGTACAACAAATACATGGTTCAGGGACTATTTGTTTTTGTAAAAGCGCGGATCCAGGAACGATACAATCAACCGGGAAGTCTTGAAATTAAACTCAGCAAAATAGAATTGCTGGACGAAGTGAAGAAAAGCGCGTTTAGTCTTATCAAACTCAAAATAAAATTGAACCGTTTAGACGATGAACTCGTTGTGAAACTGGATACCCTGGTTAATCGTTTTGCAGGTAAAAGCAATATTGAATTTTACGTGGAGGACGAAGAACAACATCAGAACATCAGGTTATTCTCCAAGAAAAATAAAATAGCCATCGACAATGAATTTTTGCTTGAACTGGACAAATTCGCTGACATCAAATACGATCTGAATTAGGCGATATGAAGGCAAAAGGAATTTATCAAACCGAAAGCATGGCGGTGGACTGCGATCTGAAAACGGTCAACGGTTCGCTTTACATTCAACTGAAAGATCAGGCTAAAAATCTCGTCATCTGGGACCTCAGGATGGTGACCTCCTGTAATTTTGAAGCGGGACTTCTCACGGTAACGCAAGCATATCCAAAACAGCTTGTGAGCTCCTCCGATCCGAATGCTTCATTTATTTTTGAAGAATACGTAGCTGAAGTTACCGGTAAGAAAAAGATAAAACGCCGGACGAATATTTTTGCAGCAATCATTTTATTTGCACTTGGTGTGGTTGCCTTTGCCTGGTTTGTGCTTATTCCTTGGTTAGCAGAGAAGGCGGCGTCATTTATTTCAGTGGAAACAGAAATTTCTCTGGGAAAAAGTTTGGGTGACGCGGTAAGCGAACAAAGCAGAATTAATGATTCGGCTTCTTATTATATACAAAAATTTGTAAATGAACTTGTAGTAGACGATACCTATCCCCTTGAAGTAAAAGTCGTGGAATCAGAGGAGGTAAATGCCTTTGCGCTTCCCGGAGGAAAAATTTTTGTGTACTCAGGAATTCTTGAAAAGATGGATTCTTATAAAGAACTTACTGCTTTGTTGGGGCATGAGATCAGTCATGTTACCAACCGACATTCGTTAAAAGCCATGAGCCGGGGAGTAGCATCGAGTTTAGTTCTTTCAAGCGTATTTGGTGATGCTGGTGGACTAAGTGTAAACCTGATCTCGAAAGTAAACGAGTTTAAATCACTGGATTATTCCCGTGACCTGGAAACCGAAGCCGACAACGAAGGCCTGCAGGTGATGCTCGACAATGAAGTCGATCCGCAAGGAATGGTAAATCTTTTAAAACTTCTGAAAAGCGTTAACAGCAGTGAGCCTTATCTGATGAAGTATTTAAGCACCCATCCTGACACGGATTCGAGGATTGACAATGTGGTTAAGAATCCGGATTCGAAGAGAGAGTTTGGAGAGAATGAGAAGTTGAAAACGATTTTCGAAAAAATTCAGGCTGCGCTCTAAATTTTTAGTGAGGAGAAATAAATCTGGCATTTAGCTTAAAGGTAGCCGACGATCCTCCGTCAAGCTTCCATGGCGCATCGCAGACAGTGATTTCAAATACACCCTCAGAAATCTTGTTGACGTATACTTTATAACCTTTAAGCACATACCCCGAAGAAAAACCTGAGCTAACAGAGATAAATACCATGTCGCCATATGCTGAGCCTTCAGTAGTGGTGAATACTTTGGTTTTTGGTTCTGAGCCAAAATGAAAGTATAAAGTTCCTGCGCTGCTTGTATATCCATAGGAAGTTATATCCCAGGTAGATGAAAAATTATCAACTGCCGTTACTTGATACGCGGAGCCTTCGGGGCCGGAGCCACTGCTGCCCATCGTACCAATATTCGAACTGTTTATGTTCAGCATACAAGGAGGGCTCAGCGGGGTAGCCTTAATGTTGGTTAAGCTGATAGTGTTTCCATAAGCGTAACCTTTATCACTTGCGGCCCAGCTCCTGAAATAATAAGTTTTTTTAGCATCAAAATTCATTGCATAAACACTCTTAAATTCAGCTGCATTAAGATTGTCCACTAAGACTTGGTTTTTCATCATGTCTGGCGAGGGAAGAGTGTCCATGCAAAAGCCAGCGTAATTCAGCGCGCCGGTTTTTAATGTTACATTGGCGGTTACTTCCACACCACCGTCTTCTGTAACGTTTGCAGATACTGTAGAAACCTCAGGGTAATAGTCCATTACATTTTTTCTGGCTTTGGTACAGGTTGAAAGGATAAAAACTATGATTGGGAGTACTAAAACTGCTATTATATTTTTCATACGTTTTCGGATTAAAATTTATAACGAACTCCAACGCCGTAATCATTGTAAGCTAAACCACCGGCTTCAGGAGAAAAATTCATACTGCGGTTAGCCTCCAGAAAAATCCCGATATTTTCTTTTATGAGGTACTCAGCGCCTGCCCGTAAACGCATGCTTAGATAAACATATCCGCCACTATATCCCTCGGAGCTAATTAATGGCGCATAAGAATCGTACTCAACACTGCTAAACAAAGCGCCTACGTCGAACCCTGGGTAAAGATAAAACTCATCGGTGAGTCTTATCATTATATCTCCGCCAACAGACAAGCCTGCCAGGCTGTATTTGTGTATGACTGTATAACCAGGTGTAACCGTTGTGCCATTGCTGCTTATAACTCCAAAGGTTGGAAAAGTGTCCAGCCTGGTTTTGAATTTCGAAAAACTAATACTGGCGCGCGGATGAAACCCGGACTCGTCATCGTCGTCCTTAAATCCCTTGTACATCAATTCAATTCCAATCGACGGTTTAAGAGTAGCGCCCATATTTCCGGTTGGTCTTACATTGGACAATTTTAAAGCGATTTGGGCGCAGGCCAGAGTTGAGCTTGCAACAAATAAAAGAGTGATAAATTTTTTCATAAATTGGGTAGAGCCCAAAAATAGTAAAATAATTTATATTCAACGTTTACAATCAAACCAGAGGGAAACGAACATTTAGGTTTGTTTGATGTAACCATGAAACTGCTGATTTTGGGAGAGGTGTGACGGACTTTAATACCGGAGGTGATCTAACGAAGAACAACAATTTTCTTGTAAATACTACGACTTTTTAAGAAAAAGACACCTGACTCTTGAATTTGAAACTGCTCCAGAAAATTATTTTTTTCATCTAATTCTATTCTCTGAATTGTTTGTCCCAGTTCATTCACAATTCTTAAAGACATTGATTCTCCTGCCTTAACTGTAAAATTGCCGGAGCTAGGATTGGGAAAAATATCTATCGAATTATTTTCGATGGTAAGATCTTTCATTCCAACGCAAGGATCAACAACTACAGAAATTAATGCCGTGCCCATGCAATCTGAAGATTTTGAACCAGTAACAGTGTAGGTCATATTGCTAATAGGATTGACTATAATACTATCCGTTGTTTGACCATCGGGCATCCAACTATAGCTATAGGCGCCGCTTGCATGGAGGGTTGTGCTTTCGCCTTCGCAAATTGTGTTGAGCGAATCTGTTTTTAGCTTACCAATGCAAGCACCGAGTTTTAAAATAAAAATGTCGCCACCTCCATTTGTCGTTGAATATTCAATTCCTGCGTCTGGATCAAAATCTACTGTTCCACCAAAGTCACCCGTTAAATATATGTTGTTTGATTTATCTGTAGATAAATCCATAGGAGCGTTATTCCCCGGTGAGTTGAGTCCTTGCATGGATTTGGCCCATAAGAAGCCTCCCAAGGAGTCCAGCTTTAGAATGTAGGAATTATAGTAGGCTATTGGGTTAGGTAGATTAAAGACACTCGGACCAGGGTTGAAATCTGTTAACCCTAAGTCGAACCCTGCGATCAGCACATTGTTTCTGTTGTCGAGATCCACTGTCATCGGAGAGTCCTGGTTAGGTCCCCCGTATGTTTCACCCCATATGAAATTCCCAGCGGAATCTAACTTCAAAACAAAACTATCTGTGTTTCCCGACGAGATGCGGGAACTTACCAATGGACCCGGATCTAAATCGATGGAATCCCTGAACTGTCCTATTAAATGAGAATTGCCAACACGGTCTACAACTACATCCCAACCGTAGTCTGTTTTTGGACCTCCTATTACTTTTGCCCAAATAAAATTTCCATTAGAATTTAATTTCGAAATAAACGCATCCTCTTGTCCATGCCCAGTAAGAGTGTATGTTCCAGGCCCAGGATCAAAATCCTGCGATGGGAAAGTAAATTGACCAGTAGAATAAATGTTCCCAAAAAAGTCAGTAGCGATCTCAGATATACCAGACTGAAAATTTTCAAAGGTCCTAGCCCAAATAAAGTTTCCCATACTGTCCAATTTGGTCAAATATCCAAAGTAGGCTGTATTAGCAGGTGTCTGTACAGAATATACACTACCGCCTGGATCGAGATCTAAATTTCCCGTATTGTAACTAGAAAATAGACCACCGTAAATAATGTTTCCGTTAACGTCAGTCTCTAGACAGTGATTTATTACGGAGATTCCTGGATTGCCCGTTATACCACCCCATTTATAATTTCCTGTCGGATCTAGCTTCACAATAAATCCACAATAACCCGAACCATTATTGTTATAATAAGAAGACCCCGCGCCTGGATCCAGATCAATGGCGCCACTAAAATAACCAGTAACGTATATATTATTAGCCTGATCAGATGATACGCCGTATACATCAATGTGATATGAAGGGCCACCTATTTTTTTTACCCAAATTAAATTACCTAATGAGTCAAATTTGCTAACGAAGATATGTCCGGCTCCATTACCCTGAAAACCTCCAGGTGACGTCAAAGGTGCAATTCCAGAGCCCGGAGCAAAATCGACAGTGTCTTCAAAAACCCCGCAAACAACAACATTTCCTTTAGAATCAGTATCAATTACTCGACCGCCGTCTGGCTCTTTACCTCCAATAGCTTTATGCCATTGATAATTTTGTGTCTTAATTTGACCAACAGTCAAAATCAAAAAGACTATGAAATGAAATTTTCTCAAGGGTATGGGAGTGAGCAGGATAAAGATAAAGTCAAAACTCAGAATTCCTATTAAATTCAATCATTAAGACTCCAGATTCAATAAACCATGGACCTACTGCGGTAAATTAACAGCCTCCAAGAATCCCTAAAAATATGCTATCTTTGCCCCTTACAATTTTTACGTTTAGATGATCTCAGTTAATGCTGTTACAGTGAGTTTTGGCGGACATAACCTGTTCGATAATATTTCTTTTTTAATTAATCCTAAAGATCGGATTGGTCTGGCTGGAAAAAATGGTGCAGGGAAGAGTACTTTGCTTAAAATTCTTTCAGGAAATCAAAATCCTACCAAGGGTGAAATTTCTATGCCTAAGTCCTGTAAGATCGGTTATTTACCACAGGATATGATCCACCAACATGGACGTACCGTGTTTGAAGAGACAGAAACCGCTTACGAAGAAATTCAGAATCTTGAAAAACGAATTGAAGAGATCAATCACCAATTGGAAACAAGAACGGATTACGAAAGTGATTCGTATTCGAAATTGATTGAAGAACAAACGGAGGTATATACACGTTTGGATGTTCTTGGAGCTGGAAGCCGTAGCGAAGAGATAGAAAAGATTCTGAAAGGTCTGGGTTTTGATCGTAAAGATTTTGACCGTCAGACCGCTGAATTTAGTGGGGGCTGGCGCATGCGAATTGAGCTCGCAAAACTTCTGTTACAAAGACCCGATATTTTATTGCTCGATGAGCCTACCAATCACCTCGACATTGAAGCGATCATGTGGCTGGAGGAGTTTATGGAGACTTTTAACGGGGCTGTGATGTTGATTAGTCACGATAAAACATTTTTGGATAATGTGACTTCGCGTACGCTTGAGATCTCCAACCAAAAGATCTACGATTATAAAACAAACTATTCTCATTATCTCGAGCTTCGTAAAGAGCGCAGAGAGCAACAGGAGAACGCAGCAAAGAACCAGCAGAAAATTATTGATCAGTACGAAACATTGATTGATAAGAACAGGGCCAAAGCAAGTAAAGCTGCCTTTGCGCAGTCCTTAATTAAAAAGCTCGATAAAATGGAGCGCATTGAGGTAGATGAAGAAGACAATGCAGCAATGTATTTCCGTTTTCCACCTCCGGCACATAGCGGTAAAATAGTTCTTACAGCGGAACATGCCGGTAAACAGTATGGCGACAAACGAATTTTCAGTGACGCAAATTTTATCATCACAAAGGGAGAGAAAGTTGGTTTAGTTGGCAGGAACGGTGAAGGCAAGAGTACCATGATGAAGATGATTGCGAAGAAAGTAGAGTTTGAAGGGAAGATCATTTTGGGTCATAGTGTGATGATGGGTTACTTTGAGCAAGACCAGGAAGAAAAGTTAGATCCTAAGAAAACCGTTTTTGAAACAATTGATGAACTTGCAGTGGGTGATGTAAGAAAACAGGTACGTGGATTGCTGGGTTCATTCTTGTTCAGAGGAGACGATATTGATAAAAAAGTGCAGGTATTGAGTGGGGGAGAACGCGGACGTTTAGCACTTTGTAAATTACTATTGGAACCATACAACTTATTATTGATGGATGAGCCGACGAACCACCTGGATCTTCGTTCGAAAGACATCCTGAAAAAAGCCTTAATGGATTATGAAGGCACGGTAGTGATGGTAAGTCACGATCGTGATTTTATGAAAGGCATTTGTAACCGTTTGTTTGAATTCAGAGACGGAAAAGTGAAAGAACATTTGTGCGACATTGAAGAGTTTATGCAATTGCGTAAAGTAGAGCGTTTGAACGAATTGGATCTTGAGAAAAAGGAAGCAGTGGCCAGTAAACAGATGGCAGATGGCAGTAAGCAGTCGGCGGTAAAAACGGCGAATATAAATACTGAAAAAGAAGCAGAACAAAAACAGATCCGCAACCAGATTAAAAAAACAGAAGAGAATATTTCTAATTTAGAAGTGAAGTTGAAGGAGTGTAATGATAAATTAGCTAACGCCGACGAATACCAGAAGTTGATGAATGACAAAGCGTTTTTTGCAAACTATGAAAAAATGAAAGCAGATTTGGAAAAGGAGATGGAAAAGTGGGAGGAGTTGAGTGGGAAACTAGCATAGAACAGGGAGCCAAGAACCAAGAAGCAAGAACCAACGCTTCGACTACGCTCAGCGTGACAGAGTCAAGAAGCAAGTAAGAGAGCCAGGCAACAAGAGCCAAACCCGGCGATGTCACTTCGAGCGTAGTCGAAGGGAAAGTCGAGAAGAACTGGAACCAAGAGCCAAGTCCCGAAGCATCGGGACAAGTAGTTGAACCAAGTGATTAAGAACCAAAGTTCGGAACGTCAAACCTGAAACATTAAACCTGAAACCGAAAAGGTGAACATTAAGAAACATATTCCGAATACAATCACACTAGGAAATTTACTTTGTGGCTGTTTAGCAATTGTAAAAGCTTTTGAAGGGAATTTGGTGTGGGCTGCAATTTTCGTCGGTTTTGCGCTTATTCTCGACTTTTTCGACGGCTTCACTGCCCGTTTGTTGAAGGTCGCTTCTCCTATTGGTAAAGATCTGGACAGCTTAGCAGACATGGTTACCTTTGGAGTCGTGCCTTCAATAATAATGTTTCAGCTTATTAAACATGGAAGTGATGTCTATCGATTGTCTGCAATGCAATTGGATAATATAAGTGAAACAGGATTTATGCCCTATGTAGCTTTTATTATAGCCATTTTTTCCTGTATTCGCCTGGCTAAATTTAATAACGATACGCGACAAACGGGCTCCTTCATTGGTCTACCCACTCCGGCAAATGCGATGGTAATTTGTTCAATTCCGTTAATTGCCCATGACACCTATCACTCAGATACTTTTATTGAGATGATGTTAAATCCTGTTGTGTTATGTGTAGTTTCTGTGGTCATGAGCTTCCTCCTTATAGCCGAACTCCCTCTTTTTGCCCTTAAATTCAAAAACTTTAGCTGGACCGATAACAAGGTAAAATACCTGTTTTTATTGGCCTCCGTGTTGCTTTTGATCATTTTGCGTTTTGTGGCCATCCCCTTAATCATTCTCCTTTACATTTTAATAAGTATTGTGAATAACATATTTTCAAAGAAGCAGGTTTAATTTTATTTTTGTTGCTCAAAATTTTAAAGCAGATGGCAAAGTTTATTGCAGATATCGATGTAATGCCAATGAAGGCATTGTTGGATCCTCAGGGAAAAGCAGTTACCGGTTCAATGAAGAACCTGAATCTTTCGGAAATTGAAAATGTAAGGATCGGTAAACATATTACCCTGGAGATTAGCGCTGATAGCGAAGCAACCGCCAAGGCGAAGGTAGACGAAGCCTGCAAAAAACTGCTTTGTAACCAGATCATGGAATTCTATGAATTTAAGCTAACCCCGCTTAAATAAATTGGTTAATTCCCCCCAATTAATCTACATTTGAAACTCTTAAAATTAAAATACAAACCATAAAATGGGATATTTATTTACCTCAGAATCGGTGTCAGAAGGACATCCGGACAAAGTAGCCGATCAGATCTCGGACGCACTTATTGATAATTTCTTAGCATTTGACCCAAGCAGTAAAGTAGCTTGCGAAACTCTTGTAACAACAGGACAAGTAGTACTTGCAGGTGAGGTGAAATCAAAAACATATTTGGATGTACAGGATATTGCGCGTGAAGTGATCCGTAAAATCGGTTATACTAAAGCGGAATACATGTTCGAAGCAAATTCTTGCGGTGTTCTTTCAGCTATTCATGAGCAATCGGGTGATATTAACCAGGGTGTTGAACGTAAAAAGAAAGAAGACCAGGGTGCTGGTGACCAGGGGATGATGTTCGGTTACGCTACAAACGAAACTGCTAACTACATGCCTTTAGCTCTTGACTTAGCTCATGGCATCCTTTTAGAACTTGCGGCTCTTCGTCGTGAGAACAAAGAGATCAAATATCTTCGCCCGGATGCTAAATCGCAGGTAACTCTTGAGTACGATGACAATAACAAGCCAGTTCGTATCGACGCGATCGTAGTTTCTACTCAGCATGACGATTTTGATTCTGAACCAAAAATGTTGGCTAAGATTAAAAAAGACATCGTTGATATTCTGATTCCGCGTGTGAAAAAGAAATATCCTAAATACGCTAGCTTGTTCAACAACAAGATTAATTACCACATCAACCCAACCGGTAAATTCGTAATCGGTGGGCCGCACGGAGATACGGGATTAACAGGACGTAAGATCATCGTTGATACATACGGTGGAAAAGGTGCTCACGGTGGTGGAGCTTTTTCTGGAAAAGATCCTAGTAAAGTTGACCGTTCGGCTGCTTATGCAACCCGTCACATTGCTAAGAACTTAGTAGCTGCAGGCGTTTGCTCTGAAGTATTGGTTCAGGTTTCTTATGCAATTGGTGTAGCTCAGCCAATGGGGATTTACATTAACACGTATGGTACTGCTAAAGTAAAAATGACCGACGGTCAGATCGCGAAAATCGTTGAAAAAGTATTCGACATGCGTCCTTACTTTATTGAGCAACGTTTAAAATTACGTACGCCGATGTACAGCGAAACTGCTGCTTACGGACACATGGGTCGTAAAAACGAAACAGTAACTAAAACATTTAAATCTCCTGATGGAAAAACTAAATCTATGAAAGTAGAACTGTTTACCTGGGAAAAATTAGACTACGTTGACAAAGTAAAAGCTGCTTTTAAACTGAAATAATTTTTAATTCAATATGTTAGAAAGCCATTTCCGCTCTGGAGATGGCTTTTTTTATTTAGGGAGGCCAAATTCACTCAATTTCCCAATCGTAGGGCACATGGGTATGCCCTTCTCGAATCAACATGCTTAAAAAGCTAGTGTTGTTAGCCATTTTGTTTAGTAAAATGTTAACTCGAAAATTAAAATTAGATTAAAATAGTAGCCCCTAAAAACAGCATTTTATCCGCTTAATTTATTAATAATCAAATATTTATAAACTAAAAAGAATAAATTACTGAAAAGGCAGTGTGGTTTTCTTTGTTTATTATCAATGAAAATAGTCTATTTTAGGTAAAATAAAGTTAACAACTACTTTATTATTTAACCCCAAAACTAACCCCCAAACCCCATGAAAACAAACTTGAACTTAAATCAAAGAGGCAAATCCTTTTTTACAAGTGTTTGCTTGTTCTTTCTGCTTTTGTTCGCAACTACTTTGCGATCACAAAACGTATCTGTATCCGGTGCAGTTACAGGCAACGGAACCTATGCCGATCTTTCATCTGCATTCGCAGCAATCAACGGAGGAGCGCAAACGAGTGCAAACATCAGTGTTAGCATCCTCGCCAGTACCAGTGAAACAGCCATTGCTGTTTTAAATGCAGGAGCCTGGACAACTATGACTATCAGTCCCTCCGGTGGTTCTTATACAATTTCCGGGAGCATAGCGGATGCATTAGTAAATCTTAACGGCGCCGATAATGTGAGAATTGATGGATTGAACACAGGAGGCAATGCCCTCACGTTGGTTAACACAAATACAGCTACTTCAGGCGTTTCCACAATACGGTTTATTGGGGATGCAAGCTCAAATCAGGTGGTTAACTGCACAGTTTTAGGCGCAGGAACCAGTGCCTCTTTTGGTACAATTACGTTTTCAACGGGAGCAACCGGAGGCAATAGTAATAATACCATACAGAATTGCAACATTGGCTCGGATGGCGCAAACTATCCGGCTGTTGCGATTTACGCTGCGGGAACTTCTACCGCGCTAAACGAAAATAACAACATACAGAGCTGTAATATTTATGATTTTTTTAATGCATCAGTTGTTTCTGCCGGTGTTCTGGTTGGGGCAAACAATTCAGGCTGGACTATAACCGGAAATCGTTTTTATCAGACTGGTGCAAGAATATTTACAACAGCAAATACACACCGGGGCATTCAGGTGGCATCCGGAAATAACTATTTGATTTCTAATAACACTATCGGTTATTCATCTTCCTCGGGTACTGGTACTTTAGTGATGGGCGGAGCTGTTGCCAATCGTTATAACGCAATTGAGGTCGCCGCTGCAACAGCAACGGCTTCTTCCATCCTGAACAATACTATTACAGCAATAACTTTAACTACCTCAAGCAGTGCAGCTACGGCAAACGGCGTGCTTTGCGGTGTAATCGTCACCTCTGGTAATGCAAACATTGCTAACAATATTATCGGCGGAACTTCCGGAACCGATTTGCTTTTTGCCAGCCCAACAACTGCCCAGGGTATGATCGTAGGTATTAATTCGTCTTCTACCGGCACAATAAGTATACAAAACAATTATATAGGTGGATGTACGTCCACAGGAACTGCTGCCGCACTTTCGGGAGGCATAAATGGTATAAATATTAGTGGCGCCGCCGGATTGTTAAGTATCACCAATAACACTATTGGTAATCAAACAGTAGATAATATGCGGGCGGGAACAAATTTGTTCACTACCGGCAATTCACTGTGCGTTGGAATCAACTTCGCTTCTGCTTCTACCGGGGTGGTTCAGGTTTCAGGTAATATCATAAGAAATTTTGCTTCATATGGCACAGGCACCGGTGGAACAATGAGAGGAATATATACAACAGGAACAAGTGGATCAACAACATATTCAATTGTAAACAATACTATCTCAAATCTGGTATCTAATAATTCGAATGTTGCCGTTGGTAACGGTCAACTTGGTACCGGAGGTATCATCATTACTTATGGTTCGTTGAATAAAATTCTAAATAACCTTATCAGCAATATTGCTCTTACCGGTACGGCTACAACAGCGGTATGTATGGCAGGAATTTCTACTGCCGTGTCAACGGATCCGCTTATCTCTTCAAATCGTATCTATGACCTTTCTAACGCGGGTACAGGTACAACAACTACCGGACCACCTATGGTGTTTGGCGTTTTTATCCGCGGGTCGGGTGGAGATTGTAATGTTACAAATAACATGATCTCTCTTGGAAACTTACAAACAACCAATACATCGTTCATTGGGGTAGGCATTTTTAGCGGCGGCGGTGCACCGACACTCACACGCATTTACCATAACACCATTAATATTATGGGAGTAGTAACTACAGGTGCTCTGCCAAGTTTTGGGATCTACCGAGGCAACTTCTCAACTTCAGCGGTTACTTTCCCGGTGGATATTCGTAATAACCTGATTACGAACACCAGGACCGGTGGTACCGGAGCACATTGTGCAATCGCAAACAATTATGGAGCCACAACTGTGAGTTCGTCGGGTTGGGGTGCGAACGCTTCGAACAATAACGTGCTTAACGGAACAGCATCAACTATAGGATGGTGGACCTCGGCGCAGACTTTTGCCGGCTGGCAAACCAGTTCAGCTTCAGATGGCGCCAGTAGCTCAGGCATTACAGTAACATATATTAAT
>JAEUTM010000128.1 GCA_016788025.1 Bacteroidia bacterium | reverse complement strand
AAGCTGGTGCAGGAGCTCTACCTGGCGTACACTTCAAGACTATTGGCCTACACACGTAAAAATTATAGTGTACCCGAGGACGATGCGATGAACCTGGTTTATAAAACTATATATCGCATTGCTGACGTGTATGATCGTTATCGTTTTGACACCGAAAAAAAGCGAAGTGCTTTTGTATTTAAAACCTACATTAATTATCTCCGGAACTATTACAGGGATAACAAATCGTTCGAGAATAGAAATTTTGAAGTTGAACTCAGTGAATTTGAATCCGTAAATGAAGAAGCACCGGGTCATGCTAATCCAAAATTAAGTCTGTTGCAACACTTACTGGATAAAATGGAAGATTGGGAGAGGATACTACTTCTGATGCGCGGCCAGGATATTCCTTATAGCGAGATCAGCAAATTTGTAAACAGGCCGGAAAACCAACTGAAGGTGTATTACGCAAGGTTAAAAAAGAAACTGCTGGACGATATGAATGAAATTCTAAATAAAGGAAAAAGTGAAGAATAAAGGGACAAGACATATTTCGGAAGGTGAATTGGACGGTCTGTTAAAGGAAGCCTTCCTCGATCTTGATTTTGAAAATGTTCGAAACAAAGAAGCCCTGGAGCTCGTTGGAAATTATGCCATGAGGAAAAATACCCTTTTAGGCTTCTTCAGTCTGAAGCGGTTAAATTTTCTTCTTCTGGTCCTCTCTGTTTTAATATTCCTGAATAGTTTTTACAGGTACCTGGAGCCATTAATAAATAAGGATGGAAAAAAATATGAACCCCTTCTTGGAATTAGTTCTGTTAAAAAAAATGATGCAATTATCAATAAGGCCTTCCCGGTTGTCAAGCCAAAAATAAGTACAGAGTCTAAAAAGAATGTTGTAGAAAGGACGTTAACGTTGAAGGGGAAGCAAAACAAGGTGGAACCAAAGACTGTCTTGTTAGCAAAGAAAGAAAAAACAGACAGTAGTTTGTTATTTAAGAAGTGGCAGGAATCTGCTGATTCTAATGCAAACAAAATAAACCATTTTGTTGTGGACTCCCTGGCGAAGTCAAGCATAGCATCAAATTCAGAAACTGTTTTATCACCAGCAAAAAAAATCAAACCGGAACGAAAAATCACGCAGAAAGTCACAACAAAAAAAGGGAAGACTCCAAGACTCGGTAAGGGCTCACGCTTCCGTAAAAATGGAACCTTTATTATGAAGGGCGGACGTTACGGAAAATCGCGAAAAATTCAGCGATAAAATTTAATTCTTAAAAACATGGTATAATGAAGTCGACGACTTTACTGCTATTGTCTTGCCTTTTTGTGAGGCTAAGCGCTCAAAAAACTCCTGGAATACCGAACTACGATCCCGAAAAAAAGTATTCTGTTGAACAGGTTCAATTTGATTTAGCCATTCTGAAAGATGCATTAATAAAAATCCATCCCGGGCTTTATTGGTATCAATCGGAAACTGAATTTGAAGCCACCTATCAGAAACAAATACGTTCGGTAAAGAAAGCAATGACTGAGCTTGAACTTTATTATTCTGTGATGGCGCTGTTATCGGCAATAAAATGCAGTCATACAGGAGCTTCTCTGTCAAAAAATTTTGACCAGCATTTCGAAAAGAACAAAAAATTATTCCCCTTTGGCGTGAGACAAATTGGAAATGAATTGTATGTATCAAGGAATTACAGTGACGATAGTACGATCGTGTTGGGCTCTAAACTTATTAGCATTAACGGAATAACAACGGACAGTATTCTAAAGTACTTTAAAAATTTTAGTTGGGGAGATGGGTATGCGCAGTCGTCTGCTATGTTGGAATGGGATTTTGTAGCTTTTTTTGCCTTCTATTTTTATTCAGAAAAGTATGTAGTAAACATCCTCGATCCTTTGGGGAATTCTAACACTGTTGAAGCAAAAGCGGTAGATGACGGAACGTTCAGGCGGGTCCAGAAACGTTATGAACCAATCTATAATTCGGGTTACCGGCCATTTCGCTTTAAGATGATAGACAGTTTAAATACTGCTCTCATTAGGATTGATCAGTTTATGGGACGAGGTTATAAGAGATTTCTTTCGCGGTCATTTAGGACGATGAGAGAAAAGGAGACGAAGAACTTAATAATTGATCTCAGGGGAAACACGGGAGGTGAAGACTATTACGGAAGACTGTTGTATTCTTATTTCGCTTTGAATGATTTTAAGTACTACGATCGGCTCGAAGTAGCTATTAAAGATCCAAACGATTCAATTTTTAAATATGCAAAAATGCCGCTTGGAAAACTCACGACTAAATTCTTTTATGCTTTTAAACTCAGGAAGGCAGAGAATGGCAAATATTATTTTAAAAGTAACGCACATATAAATCTAAGTAACAAAGCATTCAAGCCCAAAAAAAACAATTTTAAGGGCAGGGTTTATATATTGACAGACGATGAAAGTTTTTCAGCGACCTCTGAATTCTGTGCGATAGCAAAGTACAACAATAGAGTAACATTTGTAGGGCGCGAGACAGGAGGCGGGTACTGTGGAAACAGCAGTGGCGATGAAGTAGTGCTCACCTTGCCAAATACAAAGATCAGGGTTATCATCCCTTTGATCCGATATTTTTCGGCTGTTGAAGGCACCTGTGGGAGGGGGATCAAACCCGACTATCCCCTGGCTGAAACGGTGAGTGATTTGACCGAGAACAGAGATTCCGATTTACTTTTCATCCTAGATTTAACTAAAAAGGCCAGATAAGATG
>JAEUTM010000052.1 GCA_016788025.1 Bacteroidia bacterium | reverse complement strand
GCCTTTTCAATAATCATCCGGATAAGTCTTGAGAATTTTGCAAGGTACTCGCTTGCCCTCAAACCATTATTGGTATTAATATAGTTCTGAATGGATGTGAGCGAATTGAAGATGAAATGAGGGCTCAGGAGGGAGTTCATGGCCTGGTGTTTCAGAAGATTTACCTGTTGTTCGTCATTCAAACGCTTTTTGGCTCTTACTTTTACACTCCTCACCCACACAAAACTAATTGCTGTAATTAAGAATAATCCACCCAGGGTAATCAGCCAATAAACAGATTGTTTTTCTGTTATTTTTTCTTCCTTTTCGAAAACCAGTACGCTGGGCTCGCTCCATACAATGTTGTCGGCCGATGCTGAGACCTCAACCTCATGATGTCCCCCCGTTAAAATTAAATCAAACGATAGGTTATTAAAGTATTTCCACTCTCCATCATCAATCCTGAATTTAAAAAACTGTTTATTCGGCTTATTATAAAACGGACTGTAAAAGTTAACCGTTACATTGTCCTGACCCGAATTCAGATAGTACTTATTATCTTTTAAGGCGATAGAAGTTTCGTTGGACCTGACATTTGCAATGGTTACAGCCTCAAGCGTAGGGTTAAAACGTATAATATTTTTAAAAAGAGTTGTGGAAACACCGCGTGTTGTGACGATGCTCACCGTTTCGCCTTTAAACGTAATGTCGTTTATCGAATTTGAAAGCAGACCATTCGATTTATTAAGTGTTTTAAGAGGCGTGAGATTATTGTCGCAAATAAAAACACCGTCGAGCGTAGCCAGCCAAACCTGGTCATTATATTGTCTTATCTTTTTTACTGTGTTTAATCTGAAATTACCCACTTGTTGAATAAGCTTCCGGTCTGTAACATTGCTGATCCCTGATTCATGCGCAACAAAAAGTTTTCCGTTGATCATTGCAATATCGTTGATGTTAAAGTTTAATTCATTTCTTACGAGGTTCTGACATTTTTTTGTTTTGAAATCGTATTGATATAAGCCGTTGTTGGTTCCGATGTATAAAAAATTCCCATCCCTGAGAATGGCATTAATTGCTATCCTGTAGTCCGGGAAACTGATCAGTGTATCATAAGTTACTGTGACATCAATATTGCAAAGTAGAATGTTGGCATTGTCCCAGTCGGCCACAATACTGTGGTCCTTATCAAGCGGATAAAACTGTCGTGCAATAACCGGCTTGAAGATATAATTATTGTTTTCATCAAATATCATGGCCTTGGCCATATTCATCTGATTGCGTTTAGCATAATATAAAATGCCGCCAAACTCTGTAATGCTGTTTACCGGCTCGAGAAAAGTTTCATCTGGCTGAGACAGGATTTTAGTCTGATTATTCCGTAGATTAAGTCCGTAAAGTCCGTTACTGGTAGCTGCCACCATCAGATTGCCATCAAGATAAACCTGCTGCACATTAAGAACCTTGTCGTTAAACGAAAAGTTGATATTATTGAAAAAAGAGTTTTGAATATAATACACGCCGTCACTGTATGTTCCGATCCAGATATTCTGATATTTATCCATGTAAAGACAACGGATTAGCGAAGGCGGAATATCAAGAAGTTCAAACACATCGTACACTGTATTGTTAGTGTACACATAGAGATTCTCATCGGGGAAAGAGGTAAACCAGATCCGTCCAAAATCGTCTGCAATTACGTTGCTGATTGATTTTTCCCCACCCAGCTGAAATGTGTTGCTTTTAGTTTGATAGTTCGGGATGATCTCCTGTTCAATTTTACCATTGGAGACCACACAAATGCGATTTGTGGTGCCTACAATGAGCTTACCTTGTTTATTCTGGGTTATGGCATGAATGGTATTATCCTTCAGAACATCCAGTTTAACCTGGTTCCCGTTTGTGACATCATAAATTCCATCACTCCGCCCAACGAGCACCTTACCAGCTTTAGTACGCAAGAGACAAAAAGGACGGTTCATCAGGTCCTTTTTTCTTAACATATCAGGAATTTGTTTGCCGGTTTTCCGGTCAATGATGATCAGTTTGATCTCTGATGTAAGCAGGTAGGCGAAATTCGCGGTAACGACTATGTTATCGGCGTTATTCTCCGGGATACTTAGCTCTTTTATAAGTCTGAATTCATCTCTTTTAAGGTCGTAGCCAGCAATTCCTTCGTCGCGCAACGAGAGATAAAGCTCATTTTCGCTTTTAATGGATGCGCTGATCAGCGCATTGCTTTTTAAACTGTCGATCTTTAACTTTTCGAAATTATATCCATCAAAAAAATAGATCCCGTTTTGTGTGGTAAAGTACATCAGCCCGTCAGGGTGCTGTTCTATATTAAAAATATTGGCATTGTTAAGTCCATCTTCGCTGCCAAATTTTTGAAAATTAAAAGAAGGTTTTTGGCTATGGGCAAGCCATGCGGCAAAAACCAGCAAAAATAAAAAGTATGATCTCAGGTGATTCAAAAGCTCTACTCACCACACGGGGCAGGTTATAAAAATACAAAAAGCCCTCTAAATGGGGCTTTTGGTAAAAAATAAATTAATCTTAAATAATCTTATTTCGGAGAAACAGACCTGGCTTTGATAAAATCGGCAAATTCTACCGAACGCGCTTTACTAACCTGTACGTGGGTGCCATCACTTAAAATAACTTCGCCCCCTTCGTTGTTGGTGTACTCTTTGATATAGTGAATATTGATAAGGGCCGAACGGTGCACCCTGAAAAAATCAGTGTCGGGTAAGATCGATTCAAATTCTTTGAGAGTTTTGCTGGCAACGATCTTCTTCTGACCATTCAGAAAGAGGTTTGTATAATTATCACTGGCCTCAAGCCATATAATATCTTTAAAATCAACCAGAGTAAATCCTTTACTGTGGTTAATAAGTACGAGATTTTTATTATCTTCTGGTTTACCGGCGGCTGGGGCCCCGGACTTGGTTTCATAGTATTGAACTACTTTTTTAACTGCGCCCTGAAGTTCACTAAGCATTAGGGGTTTCAACAAATAATCTATTGCGCCGGCTTTAACAGCCGTGATGCCGTGCTCGCTGTAGGCCGTCAGGAAAATAACGCAGAAATCGCGGTTATAAATACCCTCCAGCATCTGGAAGCCATTCATGCCTGGCATATTAATATCCAGGAACACTACCTGCGGTTTTAACTCCTGTATTTTCTTTTTTCCTTCTGGTCCATTGTCCGCTTCTCCTACAATTTCGATCTCTTCACAATAGTTCTGGATCATGTTGCGGGTGTTGCTGCGGCTATCCTCTTCATCGTCTATAATAACTGCGCGGTATTTTTGCATAAGCTTTAATTTTGCACTAAACTAAGCTTTAAATTAATAAAAAAAATCCGACTTAGCAAACCCCCCGTTTGACTGAGGGAGCAGGCTTGCTGCAGGATTCAGTAAATCGGGCGTATTCAAAACGCTAAAGCAATTATGTTGTATTTATTGATTAAAATTATATATTTGTATATCACACAACAAAATCAACAATCATGAGAATTAAGTACGCTTTTTTATTATTAAGCTGTGCCCTTCTTTCAAGCTCCAAAATCAGGGCCCAGTTCAGCGGGGCATTTGCACCCGCCAACTGGGGAACAGTTGCTGTAAATTCCGACGGACAAACCTATACCACCAGCGCACCGGCCAGTATTTATATGACCAGCGGAAACAATGGCAGTGGATCGCTCGGAACTAATGACTTTACTATCTCTATACCGCAGTCAGGCGTTATTAGCTTTGTCTGGAGTTATTCTACCATTGACGGCCCGAGTTATGATTATCCTCAGTACGCTATTAACAATGGTGCAGGTATTCTGGTAAGTGGTTATAGCACCCTTGGCAATAGCACACAAACTGGTACACAGGCATGTGTTCCGGTTAACGCCGGCGACGTTTTCAGGTTTCGCATGTACACAGCGGATAACGTATTTGGCGCGGCAACCTGTACTTTTAGCAGTTTTCTCTTCACAGTACCCGCCGTTACAATTACTCCCGCAAATCCAACGGTGTGCCCGGGTAATACTTTATCCCTGACAGGATCCGGCAGCACGAATTATTCCTGGAGTGGCGGCATTTCCAACGGCGTTGCATTTACGCCTACCGCATCAATGATATATACGTTGACTCATGGACCAAGTGGTTGTGCTTCGCAAAAAACTGTAAGTGTTACCTATAATCCACCGTTAACTATTTCAGGACCCACTTCCAATATTTGTGCGAATTCCTCCGCTACACTCATTGGGCAAGGCGGAACCACATACACATGGAGCAACGGTCCGGTGGCTTCAAGTATAGTTGTAACACCAACCTCGAATGAGTCCTATACAATCACCGGTGTTTCTTCACAAGGATGTAATACACAGGGTGTTATTAACCTGACCGTAGATCCGGGATTACCAGTGCTTAGCACTACCAGCAATCCTTCCGGCGGAAGTTGTCCTAACTCGACAGTGATTTTAACTGCCAGCGGTGCAACAACCTATACCTGGACGGGTGGTGCAACAACAATAACCAATGGAGTGGCTTTTACCCCAACTTCATCCGGAAATTATGTTGTAACCGGCGGTAATTCCTGTGGAACATCAACGGCTGCGGTCAGTTTATCGGTGCATCCTTTACCTGTAATAGGAGCAGTTGCGGCCACAGGTTCCATCTGCTCGGGTAACAGCACAACAATTAACGTTACCGGAAATAGTATAACAAATACCATCACCAGCACAATTGCCGGACCTGCGGTTACAAACGGCGTAGGATTTACCCCTGCGGTTACAAACACTTATACCGCCAAAGGCACAAGTGCCCTGGGTTGTACTGCAACTGCGGTGGCAACTGTGCAGGTTGTTCAAACTCCTACCCTGGCCCCTACTAGTAATACGATGTTATTATGCATCGGAACATCTGCAACATTAAGTGCTACGGGAGCTACGGGTGGATACACCTGGACTACAGGAACAAGTACCATCAGCACTACAAGTAGTACAATTCAGGTTACGCCAAATACAACCACAACTTACTCTGTTACCAAAAACAGTTCAACATGTTTTGACACTAAACAAATCACGATTCAGGTAAATTCGCTGACTCCAACATTTGCCAGCGCAAATCAAACGCTGGTTTGTGCAACTTATCCTACAACCCTGGGCGCTTTTGGAGGGATTTCCTATGCATGGTATGCGTCAACGGCTCCAACGGTGTCTTTTAGTGCTAATTCCAATCCAGTGGTTTCACCTTCGGTTAATACAACCTATACTGTTGCAGCAAGCGACGGAACTTGTATCAACACTGCTGTTGTATCCGTTTCCACAAATCCTATTCCTACGATAAACGTTATACCTTCTGTTGGAAGTCTTTGCCTGGGTCAGTCCGCTACGCTCAGCGCGAACGGAGGTAACAACTACACCTGGACGTCGGTGCCGGCAACAGCTACCACTAGTGGTCAAAGCACCCTTGCTCCGTCCTTCCCAACGGCGGGAGCCTATGCATTTTATGTAGTTGGAGATAATCAATACAATTGTACTGCGTTAGGAAGTACTGTTATTATCGTTAATGCTGCGCCCGTTCTTAGCGCTACTCCATCAAAATCTCTTATTTGTGCCGGCAATACAGTAACTCTTAATGTTACCGGTGCGAATTTGTATCAGTGGGACGCAAACGCTAACAATGCAAATACTGCGAGTACATCCGTTAGTCCTACGCTGACAACTTCCTACAACGTTACCGGGACTCTGACCTCTACAGGTTGCAGTGCGTCAACTGTTGTTGTTGTTAATATTTATACGCCCCTGATTAGCATTACCAGTCCAACGAATACCTGTTTAGGTGGTGTTTTCACGTTAACCGGTAGTGTTAATAGCCCTGCCAGTGGGGCGAGCAGCAGTTATACCTGGACTGGTCCCGGTTTAGGTGGCGGACCTGGCGCGAATGCCAATGTTACACCAACCGCTTTGACAATTTATACGTTCAGTGCGAAGTCTACGACACTTGCCAATAACAGTAACCTTGTTTGTGTGGAGTCAAAAACCACTTCAGTGGGGATCTTCTACAATCCTACCATCACGGTTGCTCCGTCAAGAACTTTCGTATGCAGAAATGAACCTGTTAATCTGATTGCAAACGGTGCAAATACCTTTACATGGAACGGGGGAGCATATAGTGGATCAACCATCACTGTTTCGCACGGCGCTGTAGGTACCGTTGCATATAGTGTTGCCGGTACCGATGCCAATGGCTGTGTAAACGATACTGTTTTTTATCTTAAGATTAACGGTTGCCAGGGCATTGAAGAGTTCAATCAAAATGCTGCAAACATTAATGTTTATCCGAATCCGAATAATGGTGAATTTTATATCAAGGCCGACAGTGATCTTCATTTAAAATTAATAAATGACTTAGGCCAGGTAGTGCGGTATTTTGAACTGAACGCTTTTAACGAACATCAGGTTCAGGTTTCGGATCTTGCCCAGGGCATCTATTTTATTGCTGGTGAGAATAACCAGGCCGTTACTAGACAGAAAATTATTGTAAAATAAAAAGGAAAATTAAAAAACGCGTGCTGAAGTTTTGGCACGCGTTTTTTATTTAACTGCTTAGAATTTCTACCAGAAGTTCAAGCTCCTTATCTAAGGACTGTCGATGCTTTACTGCCCTTGAAAACGGTGTAAAACAAATTTTATTATTTATTATGCCGGCCATTTCATTACTCCGACCTTCCATTATTGCCTTCACCGCATTAAAACCAACAATGCTTGCATTTACGCGTTCCATGCACGTAGGGTTACCTCCCCTCTGAATATGGCCGAGAATACTAACTCTCAGATCGAACTCAGGATATTGTTCTTTTATTTTTTCAGCAACCTTGTATGCCCCTCCTGTTTCGTCACCTTCGGCCACAATAATGATCCTGCTAGACTTGGAACTCCGCCAGTTTTTCATTTTCTCAATAAGATCCTCCATATCATGTTTGATTTCGGGAACCAGCAACGCTTCCGCGCCACCCGCTATGGCACTTCGAAGTGCAATTAACCCGGCGTCTCTCCCCATCACTTCTATCACAAACACACGATCGTGACTTTCGGCCGTATCACGAATCCTGTCAATCGCCTCTACAACCGTATTTATGGCCGTATCGTAACCAATTGTAAAATCCGTTCCCACAAGATCGTTGTCGATTGTTCCGGCACAACCAATAACTTTTATACTGACGTGTTTTGAAAGTTCCATGGCTCCTTTGAACGACCCATCGCCACCAATGACAACAAGTCCTTCCAGCTGGGACCGTTTAATATTGTTTACGGCTTGTTCTATTCCTTCATCCGTCATGAAACGTTTGCTTCTTGCCGTCTTCAGGATAGTTCCTCCTTTATGAATAATACCAGAAACACTTTCTGGTTTCAACTCCAGAAAATCGTTATCGATAAGGCCTTCGTAACCTCGTTTGTAACCAAAAACCTGTATGCCATAATAAGCAGCGGTTCTCACGCATGCCCTTATACAAGCGTTCATTCCCGGAGAATCGCCTCCGGAAGTAAGTATGCCGATCTTTTTAATCATGTAACGAATTTACAAAATCGTCAGGACCGGCAGACCCTTTTCAAATTAATTGGATTCCACAGAATTTCTTCCCTATTAATTGCTTAAGATACACTCTACCAACCTAACTCGCATCGCGCATTCTCTCAAAGTCGGGTTTAGTGCCTGTGGTCAGGTGACTTATCATTTGCCAGAGGCGTTCAACTTCTTTTTCAAGGCTTAAGTTCCTGTTTTTCACTTCCTGGTAAGCTTCGTCTTTCCAATAAACCCCTTGTTCATTGTCGTCGGAATAAATTTCTTTGGATCCATTTGGAAGCATTTC
>JAEUTM010000036.1 GCA_016788025.1 Bacteroidia bacterium | reverse complement strand
GTTGTATAGCTGTGGTTTACGTGTAAGCGAACTGGTTAATCTTCAGATCACCGATCTTCACCTCGATGAGGATTATATAAAAGTTACCGGAAAAGGGAACAAAGAAAGACTCGTACCGATTGGAAGGGGGGCGAAGAAACTCATTAGGAACTACATTTCTTCGGTAAGGGTTCATTTGCCTATTAAGAAAGGCTCGGAAGACGTTGTTTTTCTGAATAGGAGAGGAGCAAAGCTTTCGAGGGTGATGGTGTTTTATGTTGTAAAAGACCTGGCCGCCAAAGCGGGTATCAAAAAGAAACTAAGCCCGCACACTTTTCGTCATTCGTTTGCAACGCATTTGGTGGAGGGGGGAGCGGACTTGCGGGCTGTGCAGGAAATGCTTGGCCATGAGAGTATTACAACCACGGAGATTTATACGCATCTTGATAAGCAATTCCTGCGCGATAATATTCTCAGTTTCCATCCACGAAATAAATAGCTAACTTTGCGGAGACCCTTAGATGAAGACATTTAATGTACCCGATTTTTACCGCAGTCCTGTTATTACTAAGGTTAAACAATTTCGTAAAACCCAGGATCCGCGTAAAAAAGATAATAGTCCTACCGTTCTGGATTTTGGTCCTGTAAGATACTACATTGCCAGGCACTTCGGTTTTTGTTACGGCGTTGAGAATGCTATTGAAATAGCCTTTAAAGCACTGACTGAAAATCCCGGCAAGAATATTTTTTTACTGAGCGAAATGATTCACAACCCGGAGGTAAATAAAGATCTCACTTCGAGAGGAGTTAGATTCCTGCAGGATACGCATGGCAGGGAATTAATTCCTTTTGATGTGCTCACAAACGAAGACATTGTGATGATCCCGGCCTTTGGCGCTCCACTTGAACTTATCGAAATCCTGGAGAAGAGAGGAATTAAAACGGAGTCTTACAATACTACTTGCCCTTTTGTAGAACGTGTTTGGAAAAAATCGGAGCAGATCGGGAAAGCGCGTCACACAATTGTCATCCACGGCAAACATACTCATGAGGAAACACGCTCTACATTTTCAAGAAGCGCACGCGACAGCGAGGCGGTAATTGTTGTAAGGGACATGGAAGAATCAAAAAGGCTTGCTCCTTATATTCTTGGAACAAAAACGCAACTGGAATTTGAAGAAGAGTTCAGGGGAAAATTTACACCTGGTTTTAAAATCAGTGAACATTTTAACAGGGTAGGGGTTATTAATCAAACAACCATGCTGGCCACCGAAACCCAGGAAATTGCCGATTATTTCAAATCATTAATGATAGAGAAATTTGGCGCCGATCAGATATCAGAACACTATGCTGATACAAGGGATACTTTGTGTTATGCTACCAACGAGAACCAGGATGCTACCTACGGCCTGTTAAAAACCGATGCAGACCTGGCTCTGGTAGTAGGAGGTTACAACAGCAGTAACACTTCTCACCTGGTAGAACTTTGTGAACGGAAATTTCCTACTTATTTTATTTCCTCGGCTGCTGAAATAGAAAACGCATCCAGGATTCATCATTATAATTATCCTAAGAAAGTAAAAGAAACTACGGAGAACTTTTTACCAGGCAAAGACGTTGTAAAAATTATCATTACCAGCGGAGCGTCTTGTCCCGATTCCTTATTGGAAGATGTTATTTATAAAATTAACGGTTTTTTTAAAAACATAGATTCTGTTGAAAATGTCCTGAAGCAAATCAAAACGCAGTTTAATGCTGAGTAAGGATTTTTGGAACGATAGAGCAATACGACATGGTCACACCGGCCATTCAGAGCCATTTTTATACACCTTCGATCAGGAAGCGAGGAAGTTCGCGGTAGAGAGAATAGTGTCGCACCTTTTTACGGAGAACAAAGACAAGGCTCTGGATTTTGGTTGCGGAAGCGGAGATTTTGTGCGGATTTTGAAAGAGAGATTCTCCTTTGTTGTTGGTTATGATTTTGCCGAAAAGGTAGTAGAGATCGCCAGGCGCGATTCAGATCCCCGCGTTAAATTCACTTCTGAAATCAAAGATCTCCGCGAGAACAGTGTTTACGACCTTATTCTTTCAGTTACTGTGTTGCAGGACCTGGAAGAGGGGGAACTATCCAGCGCCGTTAAAGAACTGTCACTAGTACTTGCCAGCAATGGCTACATTATTGCCGTGGAGTTTTTTGTAACCGAAGAGTGGAAATCCCTGAACAAAGAGAATCGTGTAACTAACGCTAAATGGATGGAGATTTTGGAGCGGAATGGAATTACCGTTGTTTCCAAACATTCCTTTTACAACCCTATAGAGGCACCAAGTGCTTCCTGGAACGAATATAACAGGAATTTTTTCCTGAGATTTGTAAGATTATTCAGATACACAGCTTTTGCAAGAAAGATTTTTTTAAGGAAGGCCCGCGAAATAATTCAGAAACATAGGGATGTTCTGGGGGTTGAAAATAATACCTACTATATTTACGTTTTACAAAAAGCAGCAAATGCAGATTAAACTTAATAAACCACTTATTTTTATTGATATAGAAGCAACAGGACTCAGCATTGGTTCTGATCGAATCGTGGAGATATCCATGCTGAAACTGATGCCGGATAATAGCACGGAAACCTTAACCGACAGAATTAATCCTGAAATACCCATTCCTGAAAAGGTTTCGCAGATTCACGGAATCTACGATAAGGATGTTGCGGACTGCCAGACGTTTAAACAAATGGCCCCTGTCTTATTGAAATTTATAGCCAACTCAGATCTTGCAGGATACAATTCAAATAAGTATGATATTCCTCTCCTGGCAGAAGAATTTCTCAGGGCGGAAGTGGATTTTGATCTCGAAGGGCGGAAATTACTGGATGTTCAGAATATTTTTCATTTTATGGAGCCAAGGAATCTCAGCGCGGCTTATAAATTTTATTGTAATAAGCCACTGGAACATGCGCATAGCGCCGAGGCGGATGTTTTGGCTACGTTTGAAGTATTTAAAGCGCAACTTGATAAATATGAAGGGGTAGAGCTGGAAGACGAAAAAGGAAGGCGTTATCAGCCAGTGGTAAACGACATCGCAAAGCTTAGTGAATTAAGCATGAGAACAAAAAATGTTGATCTGGCCGGAAGGATCATTTATAATGAAAAAGGCCAGGAAGTGTTTAGTTTCGGAAAACACAAGGATAAACCCGTTGTGGAAGTATTTACAAAAGAGCCATCGTACTATAGCTGGATGATGAACGGCGACTTTCCCCTGTACACCAAAAGGGTAATCACCAAGATCAGGCTTAAAATGCGTTAGTTAAGGCAATCGTAGTTCTTTTACTTTTTGAAAGCTTCGGTAGCTTTTCTTACACTGCCATGCTGCAGCAGTAATTTTTTGGCAGCTTCAAAATCATGTAGTCCTGTATTCTTCATCACCATCCGCGTGCCGCGTTCAACAAGTTTGTTATTACTTAGTTGCATGTCTACCATTTTGTTCCCTTTCACGCGACCTAACTTAATCATTACAGATGTGGAGATCATGTTGAGAACAAGCTTTTGTGCGGTTCCGCTTTTCATGCGGGTGGAGCCGGTTACAAATTCGGGACCCACCACAACTTCAATTGGAAACTTAGCTTCTTTTGCCAGCTCCGACCCTTGGTTACAAGTAATACAGCCGGTAATAATATTGTGGCGATTACATTCTTTTAGTGCGGCCACTACATAAGGAGTAGAACCAGAGGCTGCAATGCCTATCACAACATCCTTTTCATTGATCTTGTGTTCCCGCAGATCGAACCAACCCTGCTTTACATCATCCTCTGCAAATTCAACAGCCTTCCGGATCGCCGAATCTCCCCCAGCTATTAATCCAACCACTACACCCTGTTCAATTCCATAGGTAGGAGGGCATTCGCTGGCATCAACTATCCCGAGCCTTCCACTGGTGCCTGCGCCCATATAAAACAAACGCCCACCAGCCTTCATCTTCTCCACAATTGCTTCCACCAGTTTTTCAATAGATGGAATGACCTTCTCAACGGCAAGGGGCACTGTTTTGTCTTCTTTGTTCATATTGGAAAGAAGCTCCAGGACGCTCATATTCTCCAGGTTGTTATAATACGAATCGGCTTCAGTTGTTTTCATGGTATGTAAATCTATTCAAAAAAAAAGCCGCCCGGAAAGGAGCGGCTCTTTATTATTAAATGATCACTGTTATTTAGTTACAATAAGTTTGGAAACGCGTTTAACTCCTGAAGTACTGCTAATGTTCACTATGTAAACACCTGAGTTAAGATTTCTGGTATCAAAACTGTATTTAACGTCGCCTGGCTGTAGATTTCCGATCAACTCAGTCTGAATCAAACGCCCACTGATATCCATGATCTGAACGGTAGCCGTTTCTTCTTTAGAGGCATTGAACACAATATTTACTTCGTTGCTTGTAGGATTAGGATACAACAAAAGGTTATTGCCCTGCGATACTTTTGTTTCGTATTCGTTTATGCCAACGTAGGTAGGTTTAAAGAACGCATTATTTGACCAAACACCACGGCCATTTGTAGCAACATAGATCTGTCCTGAATTGAAGCATTCATTTTGTTTCATTGTTTGTTGCTTGATGTCGAATATCTCAACACGCGGAAGCTGATTTCCTGCATTTGTTATCTGAGTATTAACATTCACCCAGGTAGGATTGCTTGCAGTGATATCGTTTGTAAAGAAAACTCCGATATCTGTTCCAACCACAGCCATATTTGAGTTTTGTTCGATCATGGAACAGTTTACTACGCGACGTGAAAGACCTGCGTCTTTTCTCTTCCAGCCCGTAACAGGGTTGATAGTAGTACGGATATCAGCAACATCACTGTACATAACCCCTCCGCTTGTGCTGGATGGAGTTGCAGTTGGATTATTAAGCGTTACCATTACACCCTTATTGTCGTTGCTTACCACAATACTTGTAATTGGTTTGTCAAATTGTCCAACCAGAGTTGTTCTGAAAGGAGATACTGTGCTCACGTTTGCAGAAGTTCCTACACCGTTAGATCCGTAAGTGAAAACGTCTGTGGCAAATTTCCCGGAGTATGAATTAGATGAATAATCCATGATGTCGTAAATATGCGATACTCGATAAAGATTGTGAGTACCCGAAGTTGTTGTTGGTGCTGTAGAATAGTACAACTCGGTTCCGCTCTTACTCCATTCGAGCATGGTTGGTTTCCCGGTAATACTGATCGTATTGAAGGTCGGATTTCCATTTGCATCGTCCGTAAAACATCCGGTCTGACTTAAGCGTATTGCTGAAATAGGATCATTAAGTGAGAGAGCATTTTTGGACACCATTACTGCTTCCGTAGCACCTGTAATTTGATTGGCTTTGAAGAAAAATGCAAGACGCGATGATTTCTTCATAGGCACTTTCAAACGGGAATTGTTTTTCGCAAATGGCACCATAGAGAACGTAATTGTTCTGATGGCTCTTGGAGAATATACTATTGAGGTGTTTGCACCGATCGCAGTATTTGAACTCACCCCGGTTAACGTGTAAGCACCACCTGAAGTAACATTTACTGTAAATACAGGATTAGCCGTCTGAGTGATCGCTCCTGGATTTAGGACATAATCAGTACCACCAACGGTACTGAAAGTGTTTTGGGTGGTTAAAGAGGTTGTTTGGGTAATAGTGAATGTACTAACAGTGTCAGCAATGACATTAAATGTATTACTGGATTGGCTTCCTACCCATGAACCGTTTGGACTAATTACAAAAGTGGAACCTGGCGCAGAACTGAATGTATTCGCAACGCTTGCACCAGCGATGGTGTAATCGGTGGTTGCAGTGCTGGTAGGTGCAACAACAAACACATTACTGGATTGGGTTAATGTAGTGGCAGCAGCATTTCCGGCTTTTGCAGTCAGTGTATAATCACTTGTAGCGCCTGGCGCACCGGTAAGGGTATAAGTGATAGGATCGCCTTTTACCTGATAAGTTACCTGTTTAGCGGCCATACTGAAGATTCCAAGATTGTCAATGGTATACGTTGTGGAGGTTGAATAGGGATTAACTGTAAACACAGGACTGGTTTGTGTTTGTGTATTCGGAACCAAAGTAGATGTCAACATGTACGAGGCATTCGAAACAGCCGTGAGCGATGGTGTTGTGTTTGCAGTTATTGTATAAGACGGCCAGGAACCGTAATTCCAGTTCAGCGATTTATTCTGAGGGACAATCAACTTGTAAGTGTTCACTTCCGAGCTGATATTATTGTCCACAACTGTCAGGGTATCTCCTGCCTTATACTTGTAATAGATAGTTGCAAAGACCTTGTAATAGGCCGCATAATCATAAGTGGAAGAAGATGCGGTCTGGGATGCAAAGGGCGGCTGATCAAAGGTCACTGAAATAACATCGTTTAAAATGGTTGTGTTTAAACTTACTGTAGGATCTTTTACAGTGCTTACTGGACCCGTGGTGGTTATATCGGTACCGGTCAATATTGTTGTAGGTGTAGGAGCAGGATAGTTCGGTTTAAGCTTCATTGTTATAAGCTGGCCTTTTGTAAAGGGCACGTTAAGACTTGGTGTGCCGCTTGGAAGTATAACTGTACCTGTACGTATGGCAATACTGTCTATAAGGGCAAATTTGTTTGGCCTTACTGTACTAAACGAAAAGGTTGCGGTAGTTGTTAATTCCTGGACGCCATTCATTGAAGCTAATGCCCTGATGGTGTCGTTGTAAAAGGAAATGGAGTCGGGAGCAATACTCGCCTGACCATAGTTTTCCCAGAACTTGAATGGAGTTCCTGTTACGGTATAACTTGGATTTTCGAATGCACTTGGAACCACAGATAGTTTCTGAAGTGGACCTGAATAAGCATTGATGTTTAAATTTACAGGAGCAGATTTTCTCACATCCGGGGCTCTGTATAGTCGTCCGTTACCGGTTGCAATAATTGCAGAGTTGTAAGATATTTTCGAATATTCCGTGGCATATACGTCACCTGATAAGTATGACACTTCTTCGTTTATTCGGATCGCAGTATCACCTGGCAGAAGCCCTCCACTGAAATAAGTAACACCGTTACCGCCGGTGCCACCAACAAAACCTGCATAAGCTCCAACTGTTTTACCTTTGTTCATGGTATCTACAATCAATTCGTCGTAATCACTCCATGGATATCTCTCGATACTTACGGAGTTGTATTGACCTGTTATAAGATCCCTGTAAAATGGTTGAAAGGAAGGAGGTAAAGTTTGTGTGATAGCGCTTAGATCAGTTGATCGGTAAATACCGGCGTCCGTTACAAAAAAGAATTTGTTTGGAGTTCCAGGTACAAATTTAATGTCATGAATGTTCTGGTGGACGTAGTTTTGGAAAGTCGGAACAAATTGTTGAGAAGGCTGAACCCATACGCCTACCGGATTTGTGTTACTGCCTCCGGTTCTTTGATAAATAAAAAGCGAGTATCCGCCAAAAAACAACACATCGGGATTACTGGCCGATACCATTATAACATGAGCATAATCGCCGGACGCGGTAGTAGAACCGTCTGTAAGAGGATCAAGCTGCGGAGATCCCTGCAGCACAAGGCCCCAGGTACTTCCGGCATCATAAGACACAAAAAGTCCTTTCAACGAAGGAGGATAGTTTAAATCGTTAACATATTTGTTTGAACACGACGCATAAATCACGTTGTTATTGCTCGGAGCAATTGCGAGTTCAACACGACCATATAAATCATTACCCAATACTGTTGAAAATGGTGTAATGTTGGTGAAAGAGGTGAGAGATGCGTCGGTAGATTTATAGATTTTTGTAGCAGTACCTGCGTTTGAAGTACCATAGGATGTTCCAAACGTACAGTAAAGAATGCCGTTAGCATCAAACTTAACGTCTTGTCCCATAGCAAGCGAATGAGTTGAAGCACCTGGAAGCGTAACCTGTGTAAATGCGCCACCACCAAGGGAAACCAGAACGCCATTGTTACCTGCAACTGCAATCTGGCCTGAAGGTCCGCAAGCGATACGGTTGATAATGGTGCCCAAAACGGTTTGAGGAGCAACCGAAACAAGTCCTGTGCCTACAAGTTTGTATAAACCAGTGCCGGGTTGCGATTTTGCCCTCTGGCCTTCCCGTAGAAAACCTTCGCCGGTTGCGGCATATAAAGTTCCATCAGTAGCCTGAGCAATATAACTGATGTTTTTTATCGAATCCTGATCGTTTATTGGCGCCCATTTTATTCCGCTGTTATTTGATACGAAAAGACCGCTGGTAGTACTTCCGGCATAGAGCTTCGAAGGATTGCTGTTATCCACCACCATGTTTCTGATCCTCCCCGCGTTATAAACAGGTCCTGCCAGGGTCCAGTCCCAATTTACGGTCTGTGTCTGTGCATTTAAGAGCAAGCCCGAAAATGTTAAACTGGCTAATCCCAGAGCCTTTGTGAAGCGTTTTAAAGTAAAGTTTATCATATCAAATGACGTTAATTTTAGAATCGTAAATTTTATCAAATTTATCCAATTAACAAAATGGAAATGCCCCGTTTTTTGTAAAAAGAGGCCTTTTCTTGAAAACTGGTAGTTTTATTTAAATGGCCGGTACTGAAAAGAAAAAACCCTGCTAAAATTAACAGGGTTTGTAAAAAATCAAGGTTTTTAGAATCTCTCCAGGTGAGAGAAAAAGAAGTTGGATTCTATCTGAGCATTTTCATTGCTGTCGCTTCCATGTACCGCATTGGCAGCTATAGACTTAGCGAATAATCTGCGAATTGTTCCTTCGTCGGCTTTAGTAGGATCGGTTGCACCAATAAGTTGTCTGTAATCCGCTACTGCATTGTCTTTTGACAATATTGCCGCAACAATAGGACCGCTGCTCATGTATTCAACCAATTCACCAAAAAAAGGACGCTCTCTGTGCACCGCGTAAAAATCTCCGGCCTGTTCCTTTGTTAAGCGCATATATTTCATCGCCAGGATCCTGAATCCGGCTTTGTTAATCATCGATAAAATCGGACCGATATTGTTCGCTTCAACAGCATCGGGTTTAATCATTGTAAAAGTGATGTTTCCTGACATTTTTAAATATTAAGGGTTCAAAAATACTTAAAAGGCATGCTTTATGCAAATTAATGATCTCATTAAAATTGTTTTTTGATTTCATTTCGAGCATTAATACCTTTAGCGCAAACAGAGGAGCTTCAATTTCCTCTCCGCGGGAAAGAATGAACAGACAGACTTTTGAACTTCTTATATTAGGATCCTCCTCTGCAACGCCTACTTCAGAAAGAAATCCCAGCGCGCAGCTACTGAATATAGCAGAGCGATTTTTTTTAATTGACTGCGGTGAAGCCACACAAATACAACTGCGACGCTTTAAGGCACGTTTTCAGTCCATTGATCATATTTTTATTTCTCACCTCCACGGTGATCATTTTTTCGGTTTGCCAGGCCTTCTCGGGAGTATGCACCTGCTTGGAAGAAAACAGGCAATTAATATTTATGCGCCCAAAGAACTGAAGGAAATTATGGATGTGGTTCATAAAAATTCTGAAACGCGTTTAAACTATCCGATTAACTGGGTTTTTACTGATAAAGGCTTCAACCTTTTATTTGAAGACGCAAAGCTGGAAGTGTTTTCTTTTCCATTAAAACACAGGATTTTCTGTACGGGTTTTTTATTCCGTGAAAAACCTCTTCCCAGGAAGATAGACAAATATATTCTGGAAAAACTGGATATTTCTTTCGCTGATATTTTATCTCTTAAAGCCGGACAAGATGTTGTAAATAAAAACGGTGAATTGATAAAAAACAAGGAAGCTACGCTTGATCCGCCTGCTCCAAGAAGTTATGCGTATTGCAGCGATACAATATTTGACCCTTCGATAGTCGATTATGTGAAGAGTGCCGATGTGTTATATCATGAGTCGACCTTTCTTGAAGATCAAGTGGAGAGAGCCAAAAAAACATTTCATACAACAGCCGCACAAGCAGCCCGGATAGCGAAAGAAGCGGGAGTGGGGCAGTTGCTTATGGGCCATTTTTCCACGCGATATCCGGATCTCGAAGGTTTTTTAGAAGAAGCAAAACCCATATTTGCTAACTGCCTGTTGGCAACGGATGGTAAAAAAATCAAAATTTAACAAAGCCTTAAAAATTGTATTCTTATCTTTGCACTATGATTAAGGTGCTTATTGCAGATAAGAATTTTTTGTCGCGGATTGGCCTGGAACTACTGGTCGGAGAATTAAAAGGCTTCGAACTGGTTCCCACCGTGTGCGGTGATAAGGAAGATCTGGCAAATCAATTGCATCTTTCGAAACCAAATTTGCTGATCGCGGATTTTATGTCTCTTGGCATGAGTGTTTCAGAGCTCAGCGAACTGACGAAGAAATTTACGCGCACCCGTTTTATGGTTATTACCGAGCTGCTTGCTAAAAAAGAACTCAATTCGGTTTTGGGAAGTGGTGTTGTAAGTTTCCTCTTAAAAGATTGTGACAAAATTGAGATCCTGGAAGCCATAAATTCCACAATCAAAGGCGAAAGGTTTATCTGCGGCAAAATTATTTCAGTTCTTTCTGCAAGCCCGGAGATCATGCCAAATAATTCATTTATTAAGTCACTCGGATGCGATGGCATTCCTGTAACGGATAGAGAGATTGATATTATCAGGGGTATTGCCGAAGGTTTGTCCAACAAGCTGATAGCCGATAAACTAAAATTAAGCACGCATACTGTAAATACACACCGCAAAAACATCATGAATAAGCTTGGGGTAAATAATACCGCCGGTGTTGTGATGTTTGCTGTTAAAAATCAGCTCCTGGAGACAAACTTCAATCTCTACGAATAAATTTCACGGAATTTTCTGGTTAAGAATTACTTACTCAAAGCCTGAGTATATTTTCTTCTGCGTAAATAGAATTGCAGGATGCCAAATGAAAACACCAGCAAAAGCGGAACGCCCACGTTTATGAACTGCCACTTGCTTCGTTGCTGATTAAGTTTCTTTTTATCCAACAGGCGTAATTTTACTTCCCTCGAACGCAGCTGGAGCATGCCCTCTTCATCCAGGAGGTAATTCACACAGTTCACCAGGAAGTTTTTGTTGGCAAAAGTCTGACGTGTATTCATGTCATAT
>JAEUTM010000615.1 GCA_016788025.1 Bacteroidia bacterium | reverse complement strand
TAAAATGGGCTTTCCTGTTAAAAATTATCCTGGAACTCTCCCTGGTAAATAACGTATTTTTAATGAGATAATCCCGATTCAGAACGTATGAGCAAGACAGGTGAAGTAAAAGAGACCCCGTTAATGAAACAATACAACAGCATCAAGTCGAAATACCCCGATGCAATATTGTTATTCAGAGTAGGGGATTTTTATGAAACGTTCGGAGAGGATGCAGTGAGGACCTCTAAAGTACTAGGAATTGTGCTAACGAAAAGAGCGAATGGCTCTGCTTCTCATATAGAGTTGGCTGGATTTCCGCATCATTCGTTGGATTCATACCTGCCAAAACTCGTGCGTGCCGGTTACCGCGTTGCTATTTGCGATCAGCTGGAAGATCCAAAAATGGTGAAGGGAATAGTAAAGCGTGGCATTACCGAAATGGTGACGCCGGGAGTGAGCTTTAACGATAAAATTTTAAATCATCAGCAGAATAATTTCCTGGCCTCCATTCATTTTGAAAAGAATAATGCCGGCCTGGCTCTTTGCGACGTGTCTACAGGTGAATTCCTTGTGGCAGAAGGTACTCTCTCTTACATTGAAAAATTGATTCAGAATTTTAAACCCAACGAACTTCTTTACGAAAAATCAAAACGCAATGAGCTAAACGAGTTGGTTGGTGATCGTTTTTATTCGTTTGGTCTGGATGACTGGGCCTTTACATATGACTATGGATATGAAAGCCTGGTAAAACATTTTGAAACGGTTTCTTTAAAAGGTTTTGGAATTGAAGATCAGCATATCGCCATCAAGGCTTGCGGAGCCATTCTGCATTATCTTGGTGAAACCAAACACGATAAGCTCAAACATATCAGTCGTGTGAGCCGCATTGAAGAAGATAATTATGTGTGGCTGGATAAATTCACTATTCGAAACCTCGAACTATACGGTACTAATCACGAGAATGGAAAAAGTCTGATCGATATCATTGACAGAACCGTGAGTCCAATGGGGTCGCGCCTGGTAAAACGCTGGCTTGCTTTGCCTTTAAAAAACATTGATGCAATTAACGAACGTCTCAATGCAGTAGAATATTTTGTAACCAAACAAGAGCAGCGCGATGAATTGATTTCCCTGGTGAAAGAGATCGGAGATATAGAACGATTAATTTCAAAGGTTGCGGCGTTTAAAGTTAATCCCCGTGAACTCGTTCATCTCAAAAGATCGCTGGCAATTATTGCAGAGATCAAAACAAAAATTGGAAATTCAGAAAATCCGAGTTTAAAAAAAATCGCAGATCAACTAAATCCCTGCGAGCTGATGCATGAACGATTAAATACAGAATTGAATGAAGAAGCGCCTGTTAATGTGCTTAAGGGAAATGTAATGGCGAAAGGAGTGAATGCAGAATTGGACGAACTCCGCAACATTGCATTTCATGGAAAGGATTATCTCCTGCAGATTCAGCAGCGCGAAGTAGAGAATACTGGCATTACTTCGTTGAAAGTTGCATATAACAATGTTTTCGGATATTACCTGGAAGTAACACATGCTCACAAAGACAAGGTGCCAGCAGATTGGATCCGGAAACAAACTCTTACAAACGCCGAACGTTACATTACCCCTGAATTAAAAACTTACGAGGAAAAAATACTTGGGGCCGAAGAAAAGATCACGGCCATTGAACAGAATTTGTTTGAAAACCTGGTGCGAGATCTGGCTGACTATATTGCCCCCATTCAGTTAAACGCTGGCCTGTTGGCAAGGCTGGATGTGTACTGTGGCTTTGCTCTGCTGGCTTGTGATAACCTATATAAAAGACCGCAGTTTAACGAAGGTTTTGCTATTGATATTATAGATGGGCGCCATCCCGTGATTGAAAAACAACTCCCGATTGGCGTGGAATATGTAAGCAATTCAGTTTACCTCGATAACGACAACACGCAGATCATGATGATTACAGGTCCTAACATGAGTGGTAAATCTGCCTTGTTACGGCAAACGGCCCTGATCGTATTACTGGCCCAGATCGGGAGTTTTGTTCCTGCCCGGGAAGCAAATCTTAGCATCATCGACAAGATTTTTACACGCGTGGGAGCAACGGATAACATTAGTTCCGGCGAATCAACGTTTATGGTGGAAATGAATGAAACGGCCAGCATCCTGAATAATCTCAGCGATCGAAGCCTTGTATTATTAGATGAGATAGGTCGTGGTACATCAACCTATGATGGGATTTCCATTGCCTGGAGTATTGCAGAATATATTCACAACCAACCTGTAAACCGGGCGAAAACACTTTTTGCTACACACTACCACGAACTTAACGACATGAGCAATTTATTTCCGCGCATTAAAAATTTTAATGTGTCTGTGAAAGAAAGCGGCAATAAAATAATATTCCTCAGAAAACTGGCGGAAGGTGGCAGTGAACATAGCTTCGGGATTCATGTGGCCCGAATGGCGGGTATGCCGGCATACGTGATTGAGCGGGCGAATGTCATCCTGAAAAAGCTAGAAAAGGAACATGAGTTTGAACTGGAAGGAACCGATGACCTTGTGATTAATGGTTCGGCAAAAATTCCTTCGGGATCAAAGAGCGAAATACAGCTCAGTTTTTTTCAGCTAAATGACCCGCTATTACAGCAAATTAAGGAAGATATTCTTCAGATCGATATAAATACCCTTACACCGGTTGAAGCGCTTCTAAAACTGAACGAAATAAAACGAATAGTGGGAGGTTAATCTTCCATCATTATTTTGATCACCATTGTTTCTTTTTCGGAGAAGATTCTTGGGTATTCTTATTAAAGAAAATACTCTTCTTTTAATCGAAATAATAAAATTAATATCTTGTGTATATGTCTTCCGAGGCTAAAAGTTTTCACAAGACCCGCATTGCCCCAACACCTAGTGGTTTTCTTCACCGGGGCAATTTGTATTCATTTCTTTTGACCGAGGCTCTTGCAAAGAAAACCGCTGCGAAAATTTTACTGCGCATCGATGATCTGGATGCAGATCGGGTTCACGATGAATATGTTGAGGATATTTTTGATACATTATCGTTTATGGGTATCGGATGGCAGGAAGGACCAAAAAATTCAAGAGAATTACTGGAACAATTCAGTCAGAAAAGAAGGATGGCGCTTTACGAGAGTGCTTTGCAAAAATTAAGGGATAAAGATCTTGTTTTTGCCTGTAATTGTTCCCGTGCGCAAGTTCATTCTCTGAATAAAGATGGCATTTATCCCGGAACCTGTCGCCATAAAAACATTCCGCTGGATTCAGAGAACGTGAGCTGGCGGTTAAAAACACCGTTAGAGAAATTAATTAAAGTGAAATTGTTTGAGGAAGAAGTCCAGGACGTGTATCTGCCCACGGAAGTTCATGACATTGTTATCCGGAGAAAAGATAAATTACCAGCGTATCAATTAGTTTCTGTGGCTGACGATGCGTTTTTTGGTGTCGACTTAATCATTCGCGGAAAAGATCTTTGGCCTTCAACGCTTGTGCAATTGTATCTCGCCGAATACCTTGATATAACAGCATTTAAAGAGATCACATTTTCACATCACGATCTCTTGCTGGATGAAAAAGGG
>JAEUTM010000230.1 GCA_016788025.1 Bacteroidia bacterium | reverse complement strand
CCATCGGCTTCAACAGATGTGATTATTACAACTACTACATCCAATCAGCCAAACCTAAACACCAACATCCAGTTAAATTCACTTTGGATAAAATCTTCTAACACGTTAAACATAAATAATAACCAGAACCTTTCCATTCTTTATGATATTGTTAACTGTGGTGTTCTTACCGGAAATGGTGTAAACAGTCTCTTACAATTAAACGGAACCTCTGCTTCAACACCAACCCAATATTTGTCGGGAACGGGCACATACAGCCTGAATGACCTCACCATAAACAACACCCATACCTTAAGTCAAAGTATTGTTTTGAACGCCCCGCTTTATCTCACGAATGATCTAACGCTTACTTCGGGTATTGTATCTACCACCAGTGCCAATATCCTGGCCCTTGAAACAAATGCCACATCAACCAGTGGTTCTGCCAGCAGTTACATTTCAGGACCTATGTCAAAAGCAGGCACTGCGGCATTTACATTCCCGGTAGGGAAGGGTGGACGCTGGAGACGCATTGGGATTTCAGCCCCAAGCAGCTCAAGCACTTTTAGGGCGGAGTATTTTAATACGGCCTATACGAATACATCCAGCGTAAACGCTCCGATAACAGATGTAAGCAAAATAGAATACTGGCAATTGGATCGTACGGTTGGCACAGGCAATGCCAGTGTGAGTTTATATTGGGAATCTGCCACTGCCAGTGGCATAGATAATTGTGCGGATCTTACCATTGTTCGTTTTAATGGCACGGGTTGGGATGAAAGAGCAGCGACAACAACAACCTCTTCTACATGTTCTGGAACCGGAACCGGGGTAGTAACTACTACTGCAGTTGTAACAGCCTTCAGTCCATTTACCTTTGGATCAAAATCAACCGGTGTAAATCCCCTACCGATTGAGTTGATTGATTTTGATGCGAGCTGTGAATCGGGCTCCACTGTTTTTAAATGGACAACAGCCTCCGAATACCACAACGATTATTTTAGTATTGAGTATAGTGAATCTGGAAATGAATGGAAGGAAATTGCCAGGATAAAAAGTAAAGGTAACTCGTCAACTTATAAAGATTATATCTGGCCAATAGATGGAGCTTTAAATGGATATTACAGGCTTGTTCAGGTAGATATTGATAAGAGCAGGGAAGCCTTTAAAGTGGTTGACTTGAACTGTTTTAATATTCAGAGCAATACTTACAACTTGTTTCCGAATCCAACAACGGGAGAATTTACTCTTGATTTCAGTTTAATGAATTCCTATCCTGATGCCTCGATAGATATAGTTAATATTTTGGGGAAAAGTGTGTGGCAGAAAAATCTCAATCTTGTTAAAGGGTATAGTAATGTTAAAGTAAACCCCGAACTACAAAGTGGAGTCTATTATATAAGAATCCTCTCAGGACAGCTAGATTTACCGGTAGTTAAATTAGTTATTAAATAGTTCCTACCATTCACTTACAAATAGTACTTTCGCCACTTTAGCATTATTTATGCAGCAGCATAAAATAGGATTTAATACTGCGGTATCGGTTGTAATAGCCAACATGATAGGGACGGGAGTATTTACCAGCCTGGGCTTCCAGGTACTTGGCCTTAATTCCATCTTTTCGATTTTATTATTATGGCTGGTAGGTGGCGTTTTAGCCTTATGCGGGGCGCTTACGTATGGCGAGATTGGTTCTGCATTTCCTGAAAGTGGTGGCGAGTACAATTACCTTTCCAGGCTGTATCATCCTGCACTTGGTTTTTTGAGCGGATGGGTTAGTGTAACGGTTGGTTTTGCGGCACCAATTGCGGCTGCGTCCGTGGCCTTGTCAGAATACGTGACAAAAATTTACCCGGATGTTAACGCCATCCTTTTGGCATGCACCGTTATTGTAGCAATAACAGCGATACATTCCTTTAATATGAAAGCTGGAAGTGCTTT
>JAEUTM010000461.1 GCA_016788025.1 Bacteroidia bacterium | reverse complement strand
ACGAAACAAATACGGTAACAGATTCATTGATCTTAAAAGACGGAAAAACCAAATTTGGTTTCGTGCTAAAGAAAAACAGCTATTATTCCATTCGGATCTCCAAAAAAGGTTTTATCAGCAAACTGGTAGCGGTAAATACCGAAATACTAATAGAAACCGACGGCATCCACCGCTTTAATTTCCAGACCAAATTAATGAATGAAGCCCTGATATCTCGTTTGAATGATGACGTCGTGGATTTTCCCGTGGCAATAATTCATTTCGATTACGACAACAACTGCTTTGACTATAATAAAGAATACACCAGCTATATTAAAAGAGAGCTGTATTCCGTGAAAACGAAAACAACGAAACGATCCATCAATCCCGTTTTAGGAAATCGTGTTGCCGCGAATTAGTAAATGGAAGATTAAATTAAAAGCCGATTTTGAATCGGCTTTTTTTACGTTGATCGTTTTTTTAATTCTTTTAAAAGATATTCCAGGCCATTTAATTTAATCTCGTACACAGTGGCTAACAACACTCCTACTCTGCCGTTGGGAAATCCATTGCGGGCAAACCACTCGAGATAGCTTACGGGCAATTGATAATAATAAGTGTCTTTGTACCGTCCAAAAGGCATCGTCTTATTTACAAGATCAGGAAGTATGGTTGGATCGGTTAAATTTTCCATAATTAGTAGCGAATGATCTTCTCAAATTCGGGTTCGTAATCTCCACGCAGATCTTCGTGCAAGGCGGCAATCAGGGCTGAAATCTTCTTCAATTGCTGTTCGTAAAGATTTACGATTAACTTGTTTCTCCGGAACGGAATTCCCGATTCTTTCAAAAGCAAACAGAAGTATATGTTCAATTCGGTTGAACTCGCTTTATCGCCAAGATATTTCACGTAGCGGTTCAGCTGACGCAAGATCCTGCGTAAGCCTTTTTTCACATAATAAAGGTTTTCCTGCTTTTTAAGTTCCATAAATTCTGAATCCAATTCAGCCCTGATTTCTTTTATTACAGCAGATTTATCATGCGACTCAAATAGCAGGTAGCTCAGATAATCCTTATTGTCCTTTTTGTATTTGGCAAGAGAAATACACAGTTCCACAAGATCCTTAGCGTCTAAAGCTTGTAATTCTTTCTTAACATCGGATAGACTCGCGGACTTCATTCCATGGAAAGAGATTATTTATCCCTTTTTTTGAGCCATTCCACAACCGCAGGAGCAAGTTCTTTCTGCGATTTTCCACCAACAAATACACCAATATGACCACCTTTAAAGCTGTAAAGCTCTTTATCGGTACTTCCGACGAGGTCGTTCAGAGGCTTGGTTGCCGACGGCGGAACGAGGTGATCTTCGGTTGCAAAAATATTGAGTAGCGGTGAGGTGAGGTTCTTCAGATTTACTTTTTTACCACCAACTTCCAGCTGACCTTTTACAAGTTTGTTTTGTTGATAAAGATCCTTCATGAATTGACGGAAACATTCTCCCGTTTGATCCGGACTTTCACTGATCCATTTTTCCATTCTCAGGAAGTTCAACAACTTTTCTTTATCGTCTAACGAATTGGTGAGTGTTTGCTGTTTCTGGAGCTTCATCATCGGCTTCAACATGTCAAATCCTTCATTCAGGAAACTTCCTGGTACAAGGCCGTGATTACCATCCACCAAAAGATCAAAATCCATGTCCTTGCTCCATCGGAACAATAAACCGTCATTTGTACTGAAATCTACCGGAGTAACGTGAGTCACCAGATTTTTAACTTTATTCGGATATAAACTCGAATAGATTACACTCAAGGTTCCACCCTGACAAATGCTAAGAATATTAACCTTCTCTATCCTGTGTTTTTTGCGAATAAAATCAACGCAGTTATTGATATAGCCATTCACATAGTCGTCCATGCTGATATAACGATCGCTTTTTGTTGGAAAGCCCCAGTCGATCAGGTACACATCGAGGCCATGACCAAGCAGATTGCGGATGTAACTGCGATCTGGCTGTATATCCAGCATTTTATAAGTATTTACCAATGCATAAACAATCAGCACAGGCGTTTTAAACGTGGCTTCGGTATCACGATCGTAACGATAGAGCGTTAGTTTGTCTTCTGAATAAACTGCTGTTTTGGGCGATGTGGCAATATCTACATCTTCAATCTGTTTAAGCGTATTGTAGCTTTTCATCAGCTTAGAACTCATGGTATTGAATTCCTCGATCATCTTGTTTTCCATAGCAGGGAGATTTTAAGTTTAAATTTACTATTATTAATTTACGATTTCAAAACCGGGATCCGTCAGCATAAAATCAATCTTCAGCTCATCAATGTATATAATGCCTTTTGCCTCCACATTCCACGCCGAACACGTGATCTTGTTAACCGCCGAAAGATTGAAGCCAGGAATATCTGCAAGGTCTACCCCCAATTCCTTATAGTCCCATTCGCCACGAAGCAACGATTCATTTTCAAAATAAAATGGCAAATCGTAATGAAGACTATCATTTTTACCAGCGAGTTTCAGAAAGAAATGTAACTTGTTTGCGCCACCCGTTGCTTTAACACGAAAGGATACTTTTATTTTTTTAAAACCACTGCCGTTTAAGAGCGATGGAAGGCGTGCTTCCATAAGTCTGGAAATGTAGTGAACAGAATCCAGGGCAAGACTACAGTTGCCCGAAAATTTTTCAGACTGAATCGTAGGAACTGGAAAATCTCCATCCTCAAAATTTTCAGTCACAGAACTTTGTTTCAAAATACTTTCGGGCGGGACAAGGTACATGTTAGTCTTTTTGATCCTGAAGAAGTTTCTCCAGAATACTTCCTTGTAAGTGTAGTACTCATCCAGAATTCCATTTGAAATTTGATAGTTCTTCAGTTGGTAATAAATAACACAAAACGACAGCAAAGTCAACAGTGCCATTCTCCATTTCTTTGAATAAAAACGATTTGCCAGTGCCCCTAGTAAAACGGCGGGAATAATGTAAAAATCTATCATTGTCCTTTTAACAATAGGCCAGTACCACCAACTGCTATAGATAAATAATATGCCGAGAAAAAAAAGCGGGAGAATAAATCTTCTGCGGGACGACAGCCATGGAATTCCGAAAAAAGAAATGAATACAAGCGGCATATACACAAAAATGCCTATTCTATAGCCTATTAGCGCTTCAAAAAAATGAGAACGATCAAAATGAAAACTCTCTCCACTATATGTAAATGGTAAAACAGAAGAGGTCTGAGAATAATTGATCCTTAGCTGATACCAGATAGCCGCGACTACCAAAGCCATAATCCCCAGGTCGCGTGTCTTGATGTTCTCGAAGCGCAAGCGTTCTTTAAAGAATCCGTTTGGAAAGAAAGCAGGCAAAAGCAAAATTACCAGGCCGTTAAAAGGACGTATGCTCACCACAATACTGAACCAAAGGATAGCTAACAAAAAGTTACGCAACCTGTAATTTGTCTCGTTAAAATAAGAAACGAGCGAATTGAGAAAAAGGGTGATGAATGTAAATGAGTACACATGGGAAAGAGAGTTGTATCTTATGGACGTTACGAACAATGCTGTGCCAAAAAACATAACTATTGGCACGATCAAGGCGACAAAAGGATTATGAAAAAGTTTTTCCATCAGGCGTCTCAGATAAAACAAACCCAGGAGAAGGTAAAATAGAGAAGCCAGCCCAATAGCCCATTGATAGGGCTCTGAAAAACCATCCGATGGGTAGTGAAATGTTTTGGCATAAATATGTGCTGCACCAAAAAAAGGAATCCAGGCAAACGAAAGACCCGGATAATATTTGTTTATCCTTTTATCGCGATAAGTAACCATAAAATTGTCTTCGGGATTCGCAAAACTGCTTTGAGCGTAGTGCTGCTTAAATACTTTATTAAACCATTTGAAATCGAAGTTTGGATCGTTATGAATATACCGTGCCGGTAAATAGGAATAATAACCAAGCCCGTCGCCATTAATCAAGCGGTCCCAGGGCGAATTGAACGGTCGCAGGTAAAAAAAGATTATAACAACCGAAACAACAAATCCTGCAAAAGCCAGGTTATATGTTTTTTTAAGCCAGTTCACCTTCTGGTTAAAGATAATTAAATAGTGTAAAAAGAAATAAAAAAGGCCGTCACCTTTTGCAAGATCAACGGCCCTTTTCGGTTTTGGTTATGCTATTATTTTTTGCGGGCTTTTGCGCCCTTTTCGTCTTCTGATTCAGTTGCAGGAACCCCACCGATAGTTAATTTCGACTGAAGCTCTTTCACTTGTTTTTTAAGATCGTAAATGGTTTTATGAAGTTCTTCGATCTCGCTTTTAAATACTACAGGAAGGTTTTCGAAAGTCCCTTCGAATTGTTTTTCGAAGTGTTTTTTCACATCCATGCTCAGGTTAAGTGCTTCGCCTTTTACTTTACTGAATTCTTCACTGGCGAAAAGTTCAGAGAATAATTGCTCATTCACTTTAATCCATTCGCTGTACATCTCCTGAGGAGTCGGCAGGTTCGTTAAAGCCTGAACGTTACCATACTTCTCAGCGTATTGCTGTGCGATTTTCTCAACACCTTTTTTAGCTGTGGTTTGAAGGTAAGACTGTAACTCCGCTTGTTTGATGCTATAATCAGCCATACGGTCCATCAGTTCAATAACAGCTTCAATGTTTTCCTTTTCTTTACCAGCGTTTACAAGTTTCAATAAAGGTTCGAATGTTTTACCGAATACATTATTGAATTGTGCGTGGAAGTTTTTAAGATTGTTAACTGCATCGTTGCTATTGAACAGTTTAGGAAAATCTTTAGAAATATTCTGCATTTGTGCATAATACTCCTTACCTAAATTATTCTGATTGGTAAAGTAATTCTGAAGCTGTTTGATAGCGTTATCATAAATTTCCTGCATCGAAGACTGATTATACACGTTACCGAACATCTGTTTGGTTAGGTTAGCATAACTTTCTACCGTGAATTGATTTTTGAATGCTTCAAAATTAAATTGTCCTTTTTGAAAAGCATCCATCATCGGCTGGAAAAATTCCTGTACACCGGTAAAGATTTTATTTCCCTGCATGTAATTAGAGAAAATATCTTTATTAAAGGTGCCACTGAGATTTTTGCTCATTGAATCGTACGATGCATTGATTGCATTTAACCAGGCATTGTACATATTCGTAAACATGGTATTAGTTTGACCGAAGTTTGACATATAGTCCTGAGCCGGCTTTCCGAAATTTGCAAAACTGTTTTGAATGCTTTGGTTAAAGTCTGCCATTTGTTTTGCATAAGAAGCTTGTTGGTTAAACCACTTCTTAAAAAACTCCTGAGGATTATTTTCTGAGGAGTTAAACATGTTTGCAGATGACTGCTGCATGTTATTAAAAATACCCATTTGCTTATCGAAGTATTCTTTAAATAAAGACTGTCCTTCGCTAGCAATATTGCCATTTGTGAAAGCTGACTGCATTTTCTTTGCAGAATCCATCCAGTTGTTAACGAATTGGCTTTGGCTTTCGATCAAAGTATCAATCACAGGGTTAGTTGTTTTCATTTCTACTCTTATTTTAATGTTAAATTATTGTTATTCAGACGTTTATATGTAAATTACTGAAAATCAGTTTTTTACATATGTTCCGTAGAATTTGCTGCAAATATACGGACAATACCGCCTTCATTCCTAACTTTTGGCTTTACCAAATTGTTAAAACAATACAAATAGCTGATCTAATCGATTTAGAATGAGGGGATTTAACATTTAGACGGTATTCGTACCTTTATAACTTGCAATCTGCGAAACATAAAAACACAGTTATTGTAAAATCTGAAGCCGCCCGTTTGGGATTTGATTTTTGCGGAATCTCAAAAGCAGGTTTTCTGGAAGACGAGGCCCCGCGTTTGGAACGTTGGTTGAAAGAGAACAAGCATGGGGAAATGAAATACATGGAAAATTATTTCGACAAGCGTCTCGACCCTACCCTGCTTGTTGATGGCGCAAAGTCGGTTGTTTCCCTACTGTTTAATTATTATCCGAAGGAAACTCAGCGGCCGGATGCGCCAAAAATCAGTAAGTATGCTTATGGTTCAGACTATCATGAAGTGATCAGAGAAAAACTAAACGAGTTCCTGGCTAGCTTGCAGGAAAAAATCGGCGCCATTAATGGAAGAGCCTTTGTTGATAGTGCCCCCGTGCTTGACAAAGCCTGGGCCAAAAAAAGTGGATTGGGCTGGATCGGTAAAAATTCAAATCTTATTACAAAACAACATGGTTCTTTCTTTTTTATTGCGGAACTTATCATTGATCTTGAACTGGAAGAGGATGGCCCAATAAAAGATTACTGCGGTACCTGTACAAAGTGTATTGATGCTTGTCCAACTGATGCGATTGTAGAACCGTATGTTGTAGACGGAAGTAAGTGCATTAGTTATTTCACGATTGAATTGAAAAACAATATTCCGGAAGAGTTTAAGAATAAGATGGAGCAATGGGTGTTTGGTTGCGACATATGCCAGGATGTATGTCCATGGAATAGCTTTAGTACAGAACATCACGAGGGTCAGTTCATAAATAAAAATGGTCTGCTGAACTTTTCTTCAAAAGAATGGTACGATATGACGGAAGAAACGTTTAACAAGGTATTTAAGAACTCTGCTGTAAAACGAACGAAGTATAAGGGACTTAAAAGAAATCTTGAGTTTATTAAGCCGCCTGGTAATAAATAAAAAAACCGCGATCCCTTTTGCAGCAGGGATCGCGGTAAGGCACATTGTCAAATTCTTTCTAGGGTAATTGTCAATGGCGCCAATTAAGCTTCACACAAACATAAACACCGTGGAACACATGAAGCTTAAATATCTAAATTCTATTTTTCTCCCTTCTCACCTTTTGGTCCTTTCGGTTCTTTTGGTTCTTTATCACCTTTTGTATCGCTGTTTATTTCAACATCCTTTTCCGGAGTTCTTATTTTGATACCATCTTCATCGATATTTATTTCGGTATCATCATCGTTCACCTCTATGCCTTCTCCATTAATCGTCACCCTGTTCTTTTTTCTTCTGTGGTGTTTTTCCCAATATTCTTCACTGTTATCCTCCAGACCTTTACAGTCGATACACTTCAGGCCGTGTTCTGTCATGATCCAGCGACGTTCGATCATATCTCCATCCCATGTATTAGTCGTATTGTCAACATCATCCAGCATATATTTCACACTCTTATCAAAATACACCACCTTTCCCTTTGGCACCCTGATTTTGATATCGACATCCTGAGCGCGGAATCTATAACCTTCATCCACCAGGAAAATTTCATCAAATATTAATTCGTTGCCTGTTTGTTTATAGCTGTAACTGATTGCTTTTGCATTTTCGTTTGCTTCTTTTTTCGTACGGCCCTGTGAACTTCTTGTTACAATAAGTTCTATGCTATCTGAATTTGTTTCAACCACATTTAGCTCGGCGTAACCAATAATGCTTCGTTTTCCATCCTTTTGTCCGAACACATAATCACGATGATTGTTGGTCATATTTATTTCAATATCGTCGTTGTTGTCAAATCTTGTCAAACGCAGATCTTTTCCGGAGGGATTCATCTTCACAATAATGGTGTCGCCAATAGTGCGGATTACGCTTGTTTCCTTAATTCTGGAACTTTGGCTGAATTGTTTTAGTGTTACCATCGCTACATAGAATCCGATTATTAGTCCTATGGTCCAGATGATGCCAAGACTAAGATTTAACCAGCGATTGCTGTATCTTACTTTGAAGAGAAGCTTCACACCACCGTAGATTAACATCATTACCGGAATACCAGCCACGATAATAAATGCCAGCACTGCAAGAGCATAATCTGAAGTAGATTCAAAGATCATGTGGCGCCAGTGCGAAATGTAATCGCTTGATTCGAGCACCGAAATTCCCAATAACGACATTACATAGGCAAAGAGCAACACACCACCAATGAGTACAAGGAACAGGCCAATGAGACGTCCTATAATATTAAAGATGGCATTCAGTACATTTGCAGCCGTACCGCGGGCGTAGCCCATATTTTCGCGTACCGTCTGGTTTACATTCTGGAACTGTTTTTTTCCTTCTTTAGCATAACGGTTCTTTATATCTTCCGCTTCTTCCTGGAACGAACGGAATATGGAATTTATGTTGGCCTGTTCGCCGCGCATAGCAAGCTTGTCGGCAGTAGTTTTGGCTTCAGGAATAACGATCCACAGAACGATGTATACCCAGATACTAAGGCCTCCAAAGAAAATCAGCAGGAACATAGCCAACCGAATCCACACCGTGTCTATTCCAAAATAGGCAGCTAAGCCGCTGCACACGCCGCCCAGAGCTTTCTCGTCGGGATTACGGAATAAACGGCGTTTGATTTTCTCCTGGTAAACAGGTTCCTGGTCATTGCGCTCGGTATTTTCTTCCTTCTGTTCTGCACCAAAATCTTCAGGTTTACCCATTACGTTCATCACGTATTCAACATCTGCTATAAGTATAACCTGTTTGGCATTGTTGATCTTGCCCTGCAGCAGCTCAGCAATACGGGCTTCAATATCACTCATAATTTCGTTGCCGCCGTCAGTCTTGCTAAAGTAACCTTTGATAGTGGACAGGTACTTACTTAACCTGTCGTACGCATCTTCCTCGATGTGAAAAATGATGCCGCTAATGTTTATTGTTACTGTTTTGTTCATTGTACTTATTTTAATATGTTATAATTTTTATCATGAAGTGATCCCGATAGACTTCGGCGAGAGCTCAGTCGAACGCTATCGGGACTGATTTCTGCTTCATAGTTTTTTTCCGAGTTCAATTGTTTTATTCACGGCATCCACCAATTCCTGCCACGAAAGCTGCAGTTCTTTTAAATACTGTTCGCCTATTTCCGTGAGTTTATAATATTTGCGGGGCGGACCACTGGTACTCTCTTCCCAGCGATAGCCCAGCAGACCTGTATTTTTGAGCCGGGTGAGTAATGGATATAATGTACCTTCAACCACTACCAGCTTCGTATCCTTTAACTTTTCAATGATCTCTGTCGGATATGCATCTCCCTGGGAAAGAATAGAAAGTATGCATAGTTCCAGAACTCCCTTTCTCATCTGTGCCTGAGCACCGGCTTTTTCAACAGGTCCCTGGTTCTTATCTGTATTCTCTGTATTCACCATGTTGCTTCGAATTAATAATTAAAATAGTTCCTGAGTGCTGTTTCGTTTACAACAACCTGAAGCTGAGAACAACGCTGTGAAGCTCGTCTTCTTTTAATTTTTCAAGGTGTAAACCCATAAATTGTTTTTCAATCTCACGTTTTAATACCTGGTCGTTTGTTTTAGCACTCACATATACAACTTTTCCTTCCTTATCGGTACTAAATAATACTTCTATTCTTTTCACTTCTGAAGTGTTGTGCATTTGCGGTATCAGCACCTGCGGAAATTTAAAATACTTACGAATGCTTTTTGCTGTTTCTACCGGAACCCCTTTTGAAGCAGGATCGGTATTTGATCTCAGGTATAAAGTGCTAAACACTAATCCTGCAAGGAGACTGATTTTGATAATGTTTAATTTGGTTTTCATGTTTTTAAGTTTTTATAGACGTTATTTTCAGTTCTTTGTTTCAATAGCTATTATGCGATACAAATATACAATGACTACATGGTACTTTGCAATACATAGTACTAAAAATTTTCCGAATTTGTCGTAACGCACTGGTTATCAATATCAAAATTTTACAGCGGCTTCATTTAAAATATTATCTTTGCAGGGTAATTTTGAAAAAATGCATGATTGGTCTGCGGATTTTTCCGCTTTATGTTCACCGGAAGGTATTATAGGTCTCATTACCTTATCCATTTTAGAGATCATTCTGGGTATAGATAATATCATTTTTATATCCATAGCTGTCAACAAACTTCCACATGCCAATCAGCAGAAAGCCCGAACGATTGGCCTTACCCTGGCCCTGCTGGTACGCTGCGTTTTGTTGCTCTTTGTTGGGTGGATCGCCGGCCTGAAGAATGCGCTGTTCTTCATTGGAAATTACGGTGTAAGCGGTAAGAGCCTGATATTGATTGCCGGTGGTGTTTTCCTGCT
>JAEUTM010000223.1 GCA_016788025.1 Bacteroidia bacterium | reverse complement strand
AATATTTTAAGCTGGATTTTTTTTCATAAAGCAGGAAAAGAAAGATCACAAGCGGGAGTATAAAATTGTAGGCCAGGGAAATATGTCCTGTTAAACGTAAAGCCTGGGGACAAAGAACCGTAATACCCACGGCGGCAAGCATTGAAACGGACACAGTTATTTCAAATTGACGAAAGATCCTGAATAGAAAATAAGCACACAGGATAAAAGACAAAAGCAAGCTTATGTTGTAGATGGCAATGGAGTATGGCTTCAGAAATGGCAAAGTCTTAACTAATCCCGCCAACAAAGGATTGCCATCGGTATAAATAAAAAGCTCGCCATAAGGATAATTTGTTCCGGAGTATTCACTGTAGCCCGTATCAATATGAATATGCCAGTCGTAAGCGAAATAGTTCTTAAGCGCATCGCCCTTGTCGCTAAAAATAACGGAATTGAGATGGAAGAGAACAGGGGCATAAAAAAAAGCCAGGAACAAAAGCATTAATCCGACCAGCAAAAAGCCCGGACTTTTGAAAAAAGAAATAATGCGATTTTGATTTTCAGACATTGACCCAATCCCCTGAGGAACGCGGCTAAATATAGTACAATTTTGCGTCCTGCGAAAAATACAAAAAGAATATTCTTTTGGGTCCAGATACCATAAACAGCGCGGCTTTCCGGGGGAATGCCATATTTTGCTAATTTGTTCATATTAATCCGTGGGCTCTCGGCTTTTTTCAGTATTTTTGCGTACAGTTTTCAGGAAATTCGTAAAACTGTATGTCAATCAATACCAAATACATCTTTGTTACCGGTGGGGTAACATCATCTCTCGGAAAAGGAATTATCGCAGCATCACTGGCTAAACTACTACAGGCCCGTGGATTTACCGTAACCATTCAAAAACTCGATCCCTATATCAACATCGATCCGGGCACTCTCAATCCCTATGAACATGGGGAATGTTATGTAACCGACGATGGTGCAGAAACCGATCTTGACCTTGGGCACTACGAGCGCTTCCTGAATGTCAGAACTTCCCAGGCTAATAACGTTACTACGGGAAGGATCTATCAATCGGTGATAGAAAAGGAGCGTAAAGGAGAATTCCTCGGCAAAACAGTGCAGGTAATCCCGCATATTACTGACGAAATTAAAAACAGGATCAAGATCCTTGGAAAAACAGGGCAGTACCAATTCGTTATTACCGAAATTGGTGGGACTGTTGGGGATATTGAATCGCTACCGTATATTGAGGCTGTTCGTCAATTAAAATGGGAACTGGAGCATGACTGCGTGGTATTGCATCTTACCTTGCTGCCATACCTAGCCACTTCAGGCGAGTTGAAAACCAAACCCACGCAACACTCGGTGAAAATGCTCCTTGAATATGGAGTTCAGCCTGATGTGCTGGTTTGCCGTTCGGAACATCCAATTGGAAAAGACATTCGCAAAAAAATAGCATTGTTCTGTAACGTATCGCAGGATGCGGTTATTGAAGCCCTTGATGCTCCAACTATTTACGAGGTTCCATTGCTTATGGAACAAGAAAAGCTGGATGAGATCATTCTGAAAAAGCTTCACGTGAATGGTTTACCTGATATGCACCTCGAAAAATGGAAGAACTTTTTAAACAAGTTCCATAATCCGCAAAAAGAGGTAACCATTGGCCTTATTGGAAAATATGTTGAGTTGAAGGAATCTTATAAGTCCATTGCAGAAGCATTTATTCATGCGGGTGCGGTGAACGATTGTAAAGTAAGAGTGGAATGGATCCACAGCGAGAGTCTCACGGAAGATAATATTGAGAAAAAACTTAAGGGTCTCCAGGGAATTTTGGTGGCTCCTGGCTTTGGGAACCGTGGAATAGAAGGTAAAGTAGCCGCGATTAAATATGCCCGTGAAAAAAACGTTCCCTTCCTTGGAATTTGTCTTGGAATGCAATGTGCCGTTATTGAATTTGCGCGAAATGTGTTAGGTTTAAAAGATGCGCACAGTCGTGAAATGAATCCGGCAACCAACAGTCCGGTGATAGATCTCCTGGAAGCTCAGAAAAATATTTCCCATATGGGAGGGACCATGCGTTTAGGTTCTTATCCATGCAAACTTGAAGAAGGCACACTCGCTTATAATATTTACGGGCGCCAGGATATAAATGAGCGTCATCGTCACCGTTACGAGTTTAACAACGAATACACCAAGCTATTTAAAGATGCGGGTATGGTGCTTTCGGGATTAAACCCTGATGCTGGTCTTGTTGAGATCATTGAACTCCCGACGAACCGTTTTTTCATTGGCGTTCAGTTTCACCCCGAGTATAAGAGTACAGTAGAGAATCCTCATCCTCTTTTTGTAAGCTTTGTGAAAGCGGCGCTGGGGTAATCGGAGCTCATTTCAACACTGAGAAACAGAGATACAGAGAGGGCACTGAGTTTAAATGCAGAGAAGGTGTTACGAACGATTTCTTTGCGTCTCTTTGTGTGAATTCTTAGAGTTTTTCGTGGTTAAAAAAGAGTGTTTCCATCATTATTATGGATCTTAAACAAATAGGATATTTCAGCAAAACGCATGGTGTAAAAGGGCATCTGATTTTAAAATCGGATCTCTACTTTGACCAGGATCTTAAGGCCTTGTTTCTTGAGACGCAGGGGGGAGGGAAAGCGCCCTATTTTATTTCAGAGATCAAAGAAACGAACCAGGGATTGATAATGCTCCTGGAAGAAATTACTTCT
>JAEUTM010000383.1 GCA_016788025.1 Bacteroidia bacterium | reverse complement strand
AAGATTCCTGGAAAAATGGTAAAAGGAATGGGTGGTGCTATGGATCTCGTTGCCAGTGCAAAAAATATTATCGTTGCAATGCAGCAGGTAAATAAGGCGGGTCAGTCGAAACTGCTTCCAAAATGCGAGTTACCACTTACTGGTGTTGCATGTGTAAAAAAAGTTGTGACCGAATTGGGAGTGTATGAAATCGTTCCAACTGGCGGCTTCAAATTACTTGAACGCGCACCAGGTATCAGCGTTGAACAGATTAGAAATGCAACCGCTGGCAAGCTAATCGTAGAAGGCGATATTAAAGAAATGATAATTTAGTCTTGCCGTCAAGACTTTTAGTTTTCAGTAGAATAATTATTAATTGTGTTATGTTGTTTATCAGACACAATAACGGTTAATCCTTCCGGCCTCAGCATGAAATCTGAAATATGGTATTCTACATCGGAATTGCCTTTAAGCATGAAGTCGTAAGAATATTTTTTTTCCAACCTGATCTTACGCTCCATAACCATGTAGGATCCATAAAACCCGGTTACGTATCTTAAAGGTAAGATGTAAAACCATTCACTTTTATTCGGCTCATTTCTGGTTATAATAAGATCACAGGCAACGGAATGATAGGTTTTGTTTTCAAAGAAATGATGTAAGCTCACATAGTAATTGCCCGATTCAATACGGTTCGAATCAAGTGTGTAGATGTGTTCGTAGTTTTGAAAATTGCCGGTAGTAAATGGTTTTCGGTTTTCTTTAGGAATATAAACTATCGGTAAAGAGTCCAGAAAATAAGAGCTATCAGTCTGGAGCGCAAAGGTATTTAGGTCCATTTTCCGTGATAAAAAATCACTCTGACCTATTGAACCAAATTTCAAAGTATCATTGAATGCAAAAAATGAGGTTTTTGTCAGAAGTCTTTCCTCATCGGGAAGTAATTCGTCGTTGGTTTTAAGGATAAAAAATCCTCCGCTACCAGACTCATTTACTTTTCGGTTAGTCTTATAACTATTCAGTAAACCAAGTGAATTTTCTGTTTCGCTGAGTGAGGTTCTGGACATAAGAGAACTTAAAATGGGAAGACCACTGTGTACAGAATAAAGCATAGATGGGATCATGGAATTATTGAAGCCAAGCCTGTCATACAATTCGCTCCCGCCATGAAAAACAGGGAGAGGTATTATGGCCTGCAGGTTCAAGGCTTTTATTTTTTCCAATATATTTTTCTCTTCCTGGTTCAGATAATTTTTAGAAAATATATTTCTGCTATTCCAAAAAGAGCTTTTATCTTTTTTGAAAAAATAATTTGCCTCACACAGATTGATGACAAAAAAAATGGAGCAAACAGTTCCTATTAAAATAAGAAATTTCTTCGACTGGATTTTAGTCTTAGCAAAATCATATAAAACCGGAATGATGAATAAGGGAAGTGAATAATAAAAGTACCAGGCAAAACGGCATGTTGCACGAAGCTGTTTAAAGGTAAGGCTATGAATGTTCAATAATGCGAAGACTTTATTGTGAAGGCCCAGGGCCATAAAGAGCAGAAAAAGCGATCCAATAAAAACGGCTGCCATTTCCTTATGAGACCGCAAGTTTCTAAATGTGAAAGGTAGCAGCAGAATGAAAATAGTGCTCAGTACTATGGTGCAAAATCCAAGATAGGTATGACCTTCATAATGAACGATCCTGTTTGGAAATAAAAACTCCATGAGACTCTGGAACGGACCGAACTCCGGGGCAAGTAAACTGCCAGCGTTTTCGATAAGAACCTCCGACCCATAAGGTTCGGTGGGCCTATCGGGGTGATGGTCCGTAAAATGCATAAAAATTCTAAACAGTATAAGCGGAAGCAAGCCAGAAAACAGGGCAGAGAGAATGCTCTTTAAAAATTTATTTCTATGAAAAGGAAAGAGAGCATGAGCAGGAATTGACACAATTGTGAGAAAAGCGTTGCAGAATCCCAGGTAAGGGTGTAAGGTAAAAAGCAGGACATTAAAGCAAAAGAGTAAAATTAAGCTTCGTTTCTTACCGGTTTTTAGAAACGAGAGAATTAAATAAAAGGTCGCAGGGATGATGCAGCCATAAGCAAGAGCATAATGCCCTCCGTTTATTTTTACAAACTGTGGCGCAAGAAGTGAGAGCCCCAGAGCCAATAAAAATGAGCTAAAACGATCGAGACCTAATAGTTTAAAAATGCTGTTTATAATAAGTGGAGAGATAATAAAGGACAAAAACAAAAGAGCATGCATGATACCGATAAGATAGTTATGCGTGAATGGAAATAAACGAAGAAAAAAGGTTAGTATCGGTTGGCAATCGGTGTATACGATATGTTCTCCGTAAGGAAAGTTCATTCCGGAGAAATGAAGAAAATCCTGATCGCTTTGAATGTGGTAAACGTAAGTGTAATAATTTTTCAGCGAGTCGAGGGTATTACTCGAGAGGATGGAGTTGAGATGCAGGAAAATATGACCGAAGTAACAAGAATAGATGAATAAGCTGGAAAGCAGTAAAAACAGGTTAATTTTCCAGCTGGTATCTAATAAACGGATTGGCTTCAGCATGTTAGTTTATTCAGGTAAAAGTAACAAAACCTTATCCGCTTTTAAGCCTCGGGGAATTAATTTGCCAGGATACTTTCAAAAAGAAATTTTCCATCCTGGTTAAACAGTTCACTGTCAGCTGCTCTTTCAGGATGAGGCATCATACCAAATACATTTTTGCCGGCGTTACAAACTCCAGCAATATTTTCGATAGCACCATTCGGGTTGGATTCTGCGGTAGTTTTCCCCTGTTCGTCACAATATCTGAAGAGGATCTGACCATTTGCATTCATTTTTGCAAGAGTATCTGCATCAGCAAAATACTTGCCTTCTCCATGTGCAATAGGAATTTTTAAAGCCTTTGTAGCCGGAATTTTAGAAGTAACTTTAGAAGAAGCGTTTTCCGCTTTGATATAAACATTTTTGCAAATAAACTTTCTGCTGTCGTTATGAAGCAGGGCGCCCGGAAGCAAACCCGATTCACAAAGAATCTGAAATCCGTTACATACACCGAAAACAAAACCACCTTTGTTGGCGTGTTCAATAACACTCTGCATGATGGGCGAAAAACGCGCAATGGCGCCGCTTCTAAGATAGTCGCCGTAGGAAAAACCACCCGGCAGAACAATGTGGGTACATCCTTCCAGATCAGTATTTTTATGCCAGAGTTTAACCGTGT